>DUCD01000339.1:70691-73274 GCA_012959985.1 Verrucomicrobiales bacterium
AAACTCTCGGCGGGAACTGCCTTTCCAATTTTGATGCGTTTCGGTTTGGTGCCCGACAAGTCATAGGTGAAAGTTCCTGGCCAAGGAGTGAATGCACGGATCCGATTCCATATATCATGAGAACTGTGCGCCCAACTGATTCGTCCATCATGCTTCTTTAGTTTTGCGGCGTAAGTCGCATCGTCAGTATCCTGTGGGCGTGGTTGAATGGAGCCCTGAACATAGCCGGGGATAGTTTTCAGAAGACATGTTGCGCCCAGAATTGCCAAACGGTCATGGAGAGTCTGGGCGGTATCTTCTTCATGGATATCAACCGATTCCATGGACAGGATATCACCCGTATCCATGCCTTCATCCATTTTCATGATGGTCACGCCCGATTCCTTTTCACCTTTCAGTAAGGCATATTGAATGGGGGCGGCTCCCCGGTATTTGGGGAGAAGTGAGGTATGGACATTCAGGCATCCGAATTCGGGTAATTCCAGAATTGAAGCAGGAAGAATCTGCCCGTAGGCCGCTACGACCATGAGATCCGGTTTTGCCAGGGACAGTGTTTGAAACGAATCTGGACTCCGGATCTTTTCCGGTTGAAAAACGGGTAACTCGATACGCAGTGCTTCCCGCTTCACCGATGAGGTTTTGATCTTCATCGATCTTCCCGACCGTCGATCCGGTTGAGTTACTACCAGGACGACTTGACAGAATTCAGATTCAACAAGTGCTTGGAGTATCGGGACCGACAAATCAGCCGATCCCATAAAAACCACTCGAAGTGTTTTCATGAATCCAGGTCGAAGGGGGTTCCTTCAGATTCACTATTTCGGTTGAACTTGGACAGAAATAATATCGCTGAAGCTGATTTTTTCTTCTCCCTGAGTATTGTGCAGTTCGGCAAAAATCTCGTGTTGAGCAATCCGGCTGAACCGTTTGACTCGGTATTGGTTTCTTGCGGTTTTTATTTCAATGGCCAGAATCTTTTCTTTGGGGCCTGGCACAACTCGGAAAAATGCAGAAAAGGAGGCTTCGAAGTAGCGTCGATTGAACTCGGTGTTATCCGCAGTAAAGAGGGAGGAATCATAGTTTCCAGTCCCGCCCGAACTGCTGGACGATCCCCCCTTGCTGCCACCGCTGCTGAAGCTCAATTTCTTGCCGCCTTTCGGAATCGCTACGCCTTTGCCAATTTGTTTGCCGCCATCTTCGGTCATGTTATCGGCTCCGGGAGCTATTGAGTCATAATCGACCGGACCTGTCGCTGCGGCCTCGGTTTCAATCCCGGGGAGACATAAGAACATAATAGGTCCGAGAATGGGCATGATGATCGATACCCCACAAACCAGAGCTGTCGGCTGGTTCCGGAATCCCGCAACAGCTGCCCCGGCAATCAGATTGAATAAAATCGCAATCCCGATGATGACGTATCCGAAAGTAGATGAAAATGCCCCGAACATCGAGGAAGCTGTGTTCGGACGATCCGGACGCATGGGATCCTGAATCGACGGAAGTTTCGTCAAGGAACCAACTTGTGCTGATGAAATGTCGATAAATGCCTGGGCAAACGGTTTCGCATCGGGAAATTTGTTTACCAGTAGATTAACAGCTTCCTGGGACAGTTCTCCATAGGGAATACGACGGGTATGGGCTCCAATATCGGTGCGAAGCACAAAACCTTCTACTGTAAAGGAAACCGGAACTCCGGACATAATTTCTTCATTGATCAGTTTGAAATCATTGGAATCTTCGTTGGCAATGATACCGGAAGGCTCGCCGATATTCCGGACTTCGGTCAGCTCATGGCGCAGTTTCTGTTCGAGAGGAACCTCCATAGTCTGTCCTGCGGCTTCGACCTCCATTGTCATGGACTGAGTGGTTTCGGATTCCAGAACTCGATTGTTGCTGGGATCATACCATGCTTTGCCGAATATCGTACCTCCGGTAATCTTCATGGGCACTACCTGATTCGCAATTACTTCACCAGTACCGATTACCGTTCCGGAAAACTCAAGCACAGCGCAATTCTTGCCTTTTCGGTCTTCCCATCCGCTCAACTGGATATCCAAATTGACATCAATTGTTCCCAATGGTCCCATTGAAATCTGCTTCTTGACGGGCCATTTATCGCCTACTGATTTAGGTTCATTCGGCAACCATGGAAATATAGGAGTAGATATTTTCAAGGCATCTTTTGTAAAATAACTTTCCAGCATTGGCTTCATTGCGGCGGGAATGCCTTTCAGCGCTTTTTCATAAAACGCTTCCTCATTCCGGATATCTTCGATTTTTCCTTTCGCATCCAGCAACACTGTATAAGAGGCACCCCTAATATTCTTATCGGTATCCTCCAAGGGGGAACTATCAGTGCCTTGCCCACCCTGGTTCGGTAGACCATCCATTTTCATTGTAGTTTTCTGGGACGCATACTTCGCCTCAATTTCATAGCCGGCACCATCCCGGTCCCCTAAGATGGATAGATCAATCTGTTGAAGCTGGCTTGTCACCTGCTTGATCGGTTGTGGCAACAACGGGCTACTGAATTCCGTGGATTGAGTCATGGTGACCTGATGTCGGTAGGTCTTGCCTTTTTCC
>DUCD01000339.1:73284-76601 GCA_012959985.1 Verrucomicrobiales bacterium
AGCGAAAAATCGACGGGTCCTTCGGAACCGGAATTCTGGGCGTTGGACTGCCAAGTGAATGCGAGGAGAATGGCTCCGAAAAACGGATTAAATAGTCGCTTGTAATTCATGGTTAAGGTTTTTGATTTATTCTTTAAAATCCATAAATCCCCGGATTCCTCTCAATGGGAAACTGGTCAAGGTTTGATTCTGACCCAAAAACCGGGATCTTCGCACACAAAGAACTGAGTTCATTATTCTGTACAACCCAATCTTAAAATGCGGACTCTTGAATTATCAGTCAATCCGGCTTTACACAAACAAAAATATCGTGATTTCCTGATTCTTCAAGGCATGTCTTTTCAGCACGCCCTACCAATTCTGCTGTCTTATTCCCCGAGAATGGCCGCCAGATCCTCAATATTCCACACTGATTTCCGGACCGAGAGGTTGTCGGCTGTCAATCCATGCTGGTAGACCGCATAACAAATGGTTTCCAGAGGTGAATTTGCAAGCAATGTCTGGGCCAAAAAACCACCCAAATAACCCGACAGCACATCACCGCTGCCTCCCTGGGCCATATCCGAGTTCCCAGTGGGATTGACGTAGACTCTTCCCGCAGAGCGTCCGATAAGAGTCTGGTGCCCTTTCAGCACAACATAACAGTTTCCGAACTTCTTGGACAGGCTTCGTAGACTTTGCCAACGGTTTTCCATAATTTTACTGGATGATATTCGAAGCATTCGTGCGGCTTCACCTGGGTGAGGTGTTATGACTCTGATCCCCTTTGATGGGATCTTTCCCGGGCGAATATGATCAAGGGCCGAGGCATCGGCCACGACGGGATGGGGGGACAATTCCCAGATTTTCATCAATTCTGGAAAGATTCCCTTATGAATGGACTCGGATGCCAGCCCGGGACCTATGACATGAGCGGAAATGTTCTTTGGGTCTGACAACTCCGGTGTCCAAGGGTGAACCATTACGGATTGCAGTTGAGAAGCGATGGGAATGTAAGCTTCTGGCTGAGTATGTAACGTGATGAGTCCCGGCATCGCCCTCTGGGCTCCACGTGCGCAAAGAACAGCCGCCCCATGATACCCGACACTACCTGCGGAAATCAACAGATGCCCAAAGCTCCCTTTATGGCCGTGAATCATACGTTGCCTGGAAAATTGCCCCTTATCCTGTTGTGTGAGCCAGTGAAAATCGGATTCGATCGGACAGGGAACCAATCCGATATCGGAAGCCGTAACGAGTTTGCCAACGTATTCCAGTGCCTGAGGCTGAAATAGACCTAATTTAGGGGATCCCAGGGTAAGGGTGGTTTTTGCCTTGATGGCGGTTCCATAATTCCTGCCGTCGTCCGCATTCAAACCCGATGGATTGTCCACGGAGAGAATTGGGGTTCCGGTTCGGTTTACTCGATTGATGAGTCGCTTCCAATCTTCGTTCAACGGGCGGTTCAGCCCGATTCCGAAGAGTCCGTCGATAATCAGCTCGACTCCTTCACGAAGTTGAAGTTTTATCGATTTGTAATCATTGCCTGGATCGCTGATTCTCAGAGAGCGGGTTGGTCGATCGACCAACTCGGTCTCGCCTAATAGAGCGTCATCTCCATTGTGTCCTTTTCCCGCCAGAATCAGGATTCGGTCGCCGGGGCGAGTCATCAGCATGGCCTGATTGGCTACGGCCCTGCCAGCCTGAATCATGACTTCCATTTCCGTTCGTCCGGATTTCCAAGTGGCATTTTCCCACTCCCTCATTTGTTGAACATTGATGATCGGTAGAGACATCGGAGCTTTGGTTACGCTGGAATTGTTATGTCGGCATTCAGAGTCGACCTAGATTATTAAAGTTTATCCGCCTCCAAGAGTACCAGTTTCTTTCGGTTCCGAGCAAAATTTTTCTTTTCCCGATTGCTGCACTCTGTTCATCTTGTTTCAGCTGAATGGTTGAGAATCTTTCAAGAGATAATATTCAAAAGGCGGTAAGTGAAGCCCTTGATGAAGATGTAGGGACGGGTGATGTCACTACCGAGTCCCTGATTCCGAATACTGCCCGTTGCTGCGCCGTGATGAAATCCCGACAGCCATTGGTGTTTTCGGGAGGGGATTTCGCTAAATTTTCTTTTTTATCCAGATCTCCTGAGATTCAATTTGAAGAGGTACTACACGATGGTCAATGGGTTCCTGAAGATACCATTCTCATGAAAATCTCTGGAGAATCGAGAGCAATCCTGACCGCTGAAAGAACGGCTTTGAATTTTGTTCAGCATTTGAGCGCCATTGCAACCTTGACCCGCCAATTTGTTCAATCGGTCTCTTCGACCCATACCAAAATCCTGGATACCCGGAAAACCACCCCCGGGTGGCGCACTTTTGAAAAATATGCCGTTCGATGTGGCGGAGGGATTAACCATCGTGCCGGGTTATTCGATCGAATCATGGTTAAAGACAACCATTTAAAGGCACTGGCAAGTCAAGGTGTCTCTATGGCTCAGGCCGTCAGGGAACTTCGCTCAAGGCACCCCGACATGGTGTTGGAGATTGAGGCGGATACCGAGGAACAGGTCAAGGAAGCCCTTGAGGCCGGGGCAGATGTTATCCTGCTGGACAATATGAGTCCCGAGCTACTTCGGCGTTGTGTTGAAAGTGTGGGGCGAAAGGCCCAGACTGAAGCCAGCGGCGGTGTCTGCCTCGATTCGGTCCGTGAAATTGCTGAAACCGGAGTGGATTTTATCTCCGTCGGGGCGTTGACGCATTCAGCAGGCTCAGTAGACATAGCGTTGGATTTTGAAGATTTCTGAATTCATGAAGCTCTCCAAATAGAAATGACGGTCGACGTCCTGATTCTGACTGCCTTGAGAAATGCCGAGGATGCTCCGGTTTCCGGGGGGGAATTGGCACAACAGTTGAATATCAGCCGGGCGGCTATCTGGGCACATATTCAGGAATTGCGCTCCATCGGTTATGAGATCGAGGCGAAACCTCATGTAGGCTATCGGTTGATTTCAGTGCCGGATGTTCTCCATGCGGATGATCTGGTTTCACGACTTCGAGAAAAACCTGTCATCGGTAGAGAAATCAAGGTTTTCAAGGAAACGACTTCCACCAATGATGTCGTTGGACGTCTCGCCAGAGACGGTGTTCCCGAAGGGGCTGTGGTCTTTTCAGAATCACAGACCAAGGGGCGGGGACGATTGGGACGTTGCTGGGTTTCTGCTCCAGGCAAAGGGCTTTGGTTTTCTGTGCTGTTGCGCCCCGACATGCTGCCTTCTGAAGTCACTCGGTTGACGATTATGGTCGGTGCTGCTCTGGTTGCCGGGATCCAGCGTG
>DUCD01000339.1:76664-78239 GCA_012959985.1 Verrucomicrobiales bacterium
GACATTTGTTTCGAAGGACGGAAGATTGCCGGAATCCTGACCGAACTGAATGCCGAACTGGATCATGTCAACTATGTGGTTCTGGGAATCGGTATCAATGTGAACATGGTTGCCTCGGATTTCCCCCCTGAGCTCAAACATTCTGCGACTTCGCTCTTCCTCGAAACGGGGCACTTTGTTCCCAGAGCGGATCTGGCGACCACTATTCTCAGGGAGATAGATGTCCGTTATCGTCAATTGAATTCGAATGATTTCGATCAGGTGGCGGATGAGTGGCAGCATCATTGCTCGACAATTGGAAAAGAAATTTCAGTGCGGATGGGAGATCAAATGATCCAGGGCCGGGCGGAATCGCTTGATTCCGACGGGGCCCTTCTCCTGCGAGGCGAGCATGGCCAGTTGGAGCGCATCATCGGAGGGGACGTCACTTTGCGGGCCAGTGGATGAAACCCAATACTATAAACGATCTTCTTCTTCTTTTGGACGTGGGAAACACCCATACCCATGTTGGAATTTCCCGTGGACACTTGATATTGCGCGAAAAGAGTTTTCCCACCCATTGGTGGCGTGAAAACCGTGCGGATGCTGTCCTGAAGGGCTTTGTCCGGTTTCAACGAATCGATGGATCGTGTTTCTGTTCGGTGGTGCCCGGAATTAATCGCTGTTTGGTGTCCGCAATCCGAAACCGATGGCATCTCAAACCTCTGGAATTGAAGGCGGCAACCCTGACGGGCATCGGCATTGATTATCCCAAGCCGGCAAGTATTGGCTCGGACCGTCTATCGAACGCATTGGCGGCAAGCAACCGCTTCGGCTGTCCGGTAGTCGTCGTGGATTTTGGGACGGCCGTGACGTTTGATATTGTCAATAGTCGTCAACAATACATTGGAGGTATTATTGCACCCGGACTGTCCGTAATGACGGATTACCTACATCAGAAAACGGCTTTACTCCCAAAAATAAAAATCAAGGAACCCCATTCAGTGATAGGTAAAAACACGGAGGAAGCGATGCTTGTCGGTGCCGTTCACGGCTATCGAGGATTGATCCGCGAGTTGTTGAAAGAAATTAAAGGGAAACTGAAGAGGGAAAAATTGCCCGTTGTCGCCACCGGGGGCTATTCCAAACTTATGGCGTCCCGACTTTCGGAAATCCAACACGTGGAAGCTAATTTGACGCTGGAAGGGCTCAGGATTTTTTGGAACTTAAAAGCTCTTTCCCGATAATGAGCGCTTGAGATTTAGGAATCAGCTTGGCATTATCGGCCGCCTTATGAATCGCATTTGCGAAAGATTCGACCGCTTGGTTGAAAAAAAAGAAAAAGGGTTCGTTGCCTATATTGGAGCTGGAGATCCGAATCTGGATTTGACCCGGGAACTGACGCTGGCATTCGATCGGGTCGGGGTGGACGTTGTTGAACTCGGTGTTCCATTCAGTGATCCTCTGGCCGACGGGCCTGTCAACCAGCTCGCTGCTCAGCGTGGCCTTGAATCCGGTACGACACTCGAAGGGGTTTTTGGTGCAGTCTCGGAAATCCGTAAGCTTAGTCAGGTGCCCATTGTGCTCTATATTTAT
>DUCD01000339.1:78254-85685 GCA_012959985.1 Verrucomicrobiales bacterium
ACTTAGTTCACAAAAGGGGACTCGACCGTTTTGTAAAGGATGCGGCTTCTGCCGGTGTCGATGGTTTATTGGTTCTGGATTTACCGCCCGAGGAAGGAGCCTCCTACGAAACTGCCATGGAGGCTGCCGGACTTTGCAATATTTATCTCATCGCACCCACGACACCCGGGGAACGAATGGCTTACATCGTTCCCCGTGCCCGAGGTTTTATATATTATATCTCAAGAGAAGGAGTTACTGGAATGCAGGAAAAAGTTTCGGATACCATTCAGGAAATGACTTCCCGGATCCATGAGTATTCCGACTTGCCGGTTGCTGTAGGCTTCGGGATTTCCAATCCGGATCAGGCGCGTCAAGTCGCTGTTGATGCCGATGCCGTAGTGGTGGGAAGCGCTATCGTCAATCGGATTGCCGAAATCGGAAATCAACCCAATCTGGTCCCGGATGTCTCGGGCTTTGTGAAGACACTGGTCGATGCCGTAAAGGAACTCAAATAGTCTACAGGAAATAGTCCTTTCTTGTAACCATTCTATATCTGAACATCCAATTTGAAATTGGATTTCGATTTTAAACAGAACCTGAATAGAGGAATTTAATTTATACCATGTTGAAGAAGAAGGAACGGTTCATTGTTATCATGGCGGGAGGCCGGGGTGAAAGATTCTGGCCGGTCAGCCGGCTCCAGACACCGAAGCAATTGATCTCTCTGGTTGGTCAGGGCTCATTCCTCCAGCAGACGGTTCGACGTGTCTCCAGTCTGGTGCCCGTAGAGAATATTCTGATTGTGACCAATACCGAGCAGGCTGCCGTTGTCCGAAAGCAGTTGCCGGAGATTCCCGGTGGCAACATCATTGGTGAACCTTGCGGACGTGATACTGCCGCTGCAGTCGCTCTAGGTGCCGCTCTGGTCGGTCAACGCAGTCCTTCGGGTGTGATGGCGGTGTTGCCTGCTGACCATGTGATTCCTGAGATGCGCCGGTTTCAGGACGTTCTTCGAGATACCATGACAGTCGCCGCGTCAGGTAATCACATGGTGACCATCGGGATTCGTCCCAACGAACCGGCAACCGGATACGGTTATATCAAATCTGGAAAATCCTTCCAGTATTCGGGTGCAGGTGCTCCACTTAAATCCTCCTTTTTCCAGGCAGATCAGTTTGTTGAAAAACCGGATCTAAAAACAGCTCGTCGATACCTCAGGAGTTCTCGGTATCGGTGGAATGCCGGTATGTTCATCTGGTCTTTTGATACGATTTGCAAAGGACTGCAACAACATTGCCCCGAGTTGGGGGAAGCCTGTCTCCGCTGGTCGAAGAGTCGAAGCAGTTCGGGGCTCAATCGGATGTTGAAGGCGGAATACCCTTCGATTAAAAAGATCTCCGTGGATTTTGCTTTGATGGAAAAAGCGAAGAATGTCTTGGTGGTTGACGGCGATTTCGCCTGGGATGACCTTGGCGCCTGGACAGCTCTGTCCAGGCATTTACGACCGGATAAATCGGGGAATTGCGGCCAAGGCGAATGGATTCAAGTGGACTCGGCAAACAATGTCATCTTTGATGCCCGCACCCGCAGCAGAACATTGACCGCGCTGGTCGGAATTCGGGATGCCGTTGTGGTTCATACTGATGATGCCTGTTTGATCGCCAACAAAGAAGAGGCACAGAAAATCAAGCAGCTTGTCTCTGTTCTGGAGTCCAGCGAGCGGTTCAGGGGATTGATATAGCCGCCCCGTCTCAGGCCATGCAATCCCTTAACCGGAAGGCAGACGGCGCTGGGTTTGATTGAAAGTGCGGAGAAGAATTTTCTGTAGCGTCGGCTGTCCTCAGCCGAGAAGGTCATTGATAATACTGGAAATGCGCTGGGGACAGCGCACGCTACAGCATTAAGCTAAAATTAAATTACATAGCGCCACAAGCTACAACTTGATGCCTAATCCAGAGCTTTTACCTTTCCTTCAATTTCTCCTTGTTCCGAACCATTCAGAAAAGTCCGGCAGAGATATCTGCCCTGTTCCTTATGTTCTGTGATGATGCAGAAATCAGCGGTGCTTCCTTCTTTCAATTCTGTATTGATGTTCATCCAGGAGGCGGGAACTCTGGAAAAATTAAGCCAGACACTTTGCCAATCCGTTCCCAGTAAAGAGGCTGCTTTGAAGACCCCTTCAATTGGAGTCAATGCCGAACCAGCGAGGTTGGATTCTCCCGGTAGACGCACCACTCTGTCATCCCCCACCTCGAGGCGAATGTCTCCCAAAGGATAAATACCGGGAGGGGCACCGGCCGCTGCCATGGCATCCGTCGTATAATAGATTCTCTGATTTGGAATCATTTTGTGAAGTAATCGGAACAGCATTATTTTCATTTCCAGCAAGGTCGGTACCCTCCATACTGATCATGTATGATTCACCATCAATCAATTCTGGTACTTTATTTAATGTGATATTAGTATGATCTCCAGCTGTCAATTCCAGCGGGAATCAGGCCGATCATTAACTCGGGGGTCTCCAGAATCCGCAAGATAATGTTGTCGCCACGCCTCAGAGTGGTGGGGCAGCCGTTTCCTAGATGAGTGAAACCAGTTGCACCATGTCTCATGGATTCCCCGATGGTTTCAAAATCGGCATTGGTATGACCCAGGCTGATATGGAATCCCAATTTTCGAGCGGCGATGATCCAATCCATGATGCCATCTCGCTCGGGTGCTACGGTGAGAATTGTCGGGAAGTCACCTGTGATTCGTTTCACCTGTTCCAATTCCTCGATTCGTGGTAGTCGATTCGGATCGGGTTTGTGTGCTCCTCGAAATCCGGGTTCGGCTGAAACGTAAGGCCCTTCCAGATGCCAACCGCAGATGACCCGCTTGAGAAGCTCTGATTCCCGGCGTAACTCGCACATCCGCTCCAAGCGGTGCATCATCCGTTCCCATTCGGAGGTGATGAGAGTCGGAAAATACCGGCCGCAACCGTTACGGATGAGACCTCGGGTCGCTTCCTCGAGGTTTTTTAATGTCAGGTCATCCTGTTGGAAATCAATTCCCGAAAACCCATTGATCTGCAGGTCGGTGAGTACCGGGGCGATCCACAATTGAGCGTCGGAATCTTCGAGCTCAGATGCCTCCATCTTATGGATGGTTTCCTGATTCCATTCGATCGTCACCGGTTGGCCCGAGTCGATCAAACGACCTTTGAAAGAGTGGTTTTTCAATGAATTTAAAACGGATTCTTGTCAAAATGCGATGAGACCGTTAAGAACGGCGCTACATCGACCTTTGGACATGCAGATCCTGCAGTCAATAAGGTTTCATTACCAAAATCGATCATGAGTGAATCATCAAAGAGTTCAGCGTTGGAATCGTTCCAAGTGGATCAGTTGAAAGTCAACTTGTACGGATCTCAGGAAGATCTCGCAGGCGATGTGACCCAGTTGGTCCGCCAACATCTTAAGAATGAACTGGAAAAGAGAGAAACCGTGGCGGTGATACTAGCCACCGGGAATTCCCAAATTCAGTTTCTGAAGCGTCTGGCTGATTCAGAAGGTATTGATTGGTCGAGAATCATTTTGTTTCACATGGATGAATACCTTGGGATTTCGGCGGACCACACTGCTTCGTTTCAGCGCTACATGAAGGAACGGGTGGAAAGCCGCCTCAAGCCTGGAAAATTCAATTATATCCAGGGTGATGCCCTGGAGCCGATCGCCGAGTGTGAACGCTATACCCGATTACTTGAAGCCCAACCGATATCCCTCTGCTGTCTGGGTGTCGGTGAGAATGGTCACATTGCCTTTAACGATCCACCCGTTGCAGATCTCCAGGATCCCAGGAAAGTGAAACTGGTGAAGTTGGATGATGCCTGCATGAAGCAACAGGTCGGAGAAGGACACTTTCCGAATATGGATTCGGTGCCGAAATACGCCATAACTCTGACGATTCCCATGCTTTGCCAAGCGGAAAAAATGCTGTGCATTTCACCCGAATCCCGCAAAGCGGAAGCCGTCAAGGCTGCCTTGGAAGGTCCCATCACAAAAGAGTGCCCGGCTTCAGCCCTGAGATCTCATTCCGATGCCACCTTGTTCATAGATAAGGACTCAGCCAACTTACTGATTCGTTAAGCACATTTCTAGTGTAAGTTCCCCGTGAGCGGCTCGCCAGAACGCTCTCCCCACTGCCATTCGGTTAAGGAATAGGCGAGAAATGCGGGCACCCCTGAAGCCCGGCGCGCTGAGCCGGGATCGTTGAAATTGACATACACTCTTCCATATTCCGGCCTCGACGCGGCCAGCTTCATGGCCGAAGGGCCGAAAACGCGTGCGGAAAAACCTTAACCTAATGGCAGTGACGCTCTCCTTGTCATAGCCTGACCCCAACCTGCGTCGAGCCGCAGCGCCCCCCAGCTTCAGGATTCGGCTTTGATCTCGTCGATCATCTTGGCCATGCGTCGGCCGTACTCGACGTAGTTATCATATTGTTCACGAGGATCGGCTTCGACCGTGGTATCGTGAAATATGACCGCCATGTGGGGTTCGATAGAAATGCCACCATCGTATCCATTTGAGATTAGATCCTTTAGGACTCGTCTGACCTTGGCATCGCCTTCACCGGGGTAGGTGTAGGTGGCATCGTCTTTTTCCGTATCCCAAACCAGATCCTTGACGTGTACATGGACGATATGATCTTTTACGTTCGTGTAGAATTCCCAGGGATCCTGTTTTGGGTAAGGCTTTGGCTTGGTCCGGTCTGCATTGAACACTGGATTTCCGGTATCAAAAACCAATTTCAGATTGGGAACATTTTCCAATAGTTTCAACGTGAACGGCCATGCCATGCCTCCGTAGTTCATACAGTTCTCATGGACCGGAGTGATGTCGGCGTCGGTGAACATCTGAGTCAACTCCCGCATCCGCCGAAACCGTTCCTCCTCCATCTGGTCTGCTTCACCTTCACGAATAGCGAAACTCATGATCCGGATCTGTTTGGTGCCAAGTCGCTGCATGCGGGGAATGGCGCGTTTCGCTTCGGCCAATGAAGAATCAAAAGGTTCGTCGATTTTCTTAGCCCAATTGCCGATGGTCGACCCGAATGCATTGATGCTTACGCCGGCCTCGCTCAGCGCTTCTACCGCTATGTCAAAGGCTTTGTCCGGTATGTCGTGCATGTTGCACGTCTCAAAACCTTCCACTTGCACATTACGTGCTTCGATGTTCTCCCATCCGAGTTCCTTGGTCGCCTCGATCTGAGTTTTCAACGGAGCGCCCGCTTCATCTGCTAATCCTGTTAGAAACATTTTCTATAATTATGTGGTTATGGATTTCTCTATTGCTTCGTGAACGACTTTGTAAAATCTTCACCCGAAGATTCGACCACTTTCTTCTCAAAGGTGGAATCGGCGATCAGTTGATTCAACTTCGCCTCATAGGCGGGGCCATCCAGGGGAAGTTCGATCGTCTGATCGGTCAACGAAGAATAGAGGGCTGCATTGGCCATTTCGACCGAATGCATCCCTTCATGACCGGGGACCATTAAAGGGGTGCCATCCAAAATGGCGTCTGTGAAGTTCTGCAGTACAATGGCATGAGGCATTTCAGCGTTACCGGCGGGTATTTCAACATTCCAGACTTCTGGTTTGGCGAAACCGGCCTTGGCGGTTTTACTGAATTCCAACATGCATGACTCGTTTCGGGTGAATCGGGTTACCCCGTTCTCAACCACGATTTGGCCTCGGGTACCGGAAATCTCAAGCCGGTTCGTGCCGGGGAATTCGCCGGTCGATGTGACAAAGACACCCGTGGCACCGTTCGCACATTCAAAATAGAACGTCACATTGTCTTCCACCTCGATGCCATGGTATCGACCCAACTGACAGAATCCGCGGATTTTTGAAGGCGGGCTGCATAGCCACTGCATCAAATCCAGGTTGTGTGGGCATTGGTTCAGGAGTACACCTCCTCCTTCCCCTTTCCAAGTGGCTCGCCAGGCACTGCTGCCGTAATAGGCTTCGGTTCGATACCAGTCTGATATGATCCAGTTGATCCTTACTATTTCTCCCAACTCTCCTTCGTCGATCAGCTTCTTCAGTTTTTGCCAGCGGGGTTCAGCTCTCAATTGGAACATGGCGCCGAACACTCTGTCCGGATGTTTCTCGTGGGCCTGGATTAATCGTTCGCAATCGGCCTTGTGAACCGAAATCGGCTTTTCCACCATGATATGAATGCCATTTTCCAATGCATCGATTCCCATGGAGGTATGTTGAAAATGCGGAGTGGCGATCAAAACGGCATCGATTTCTCCTGATCGAATCAGCTCTTCACTACTGGAAAACTGCTTGAGATCGGGAAACGGTTCCAATTCGGCGGGAACGATCGAACAGACAGAGGTCAATTCACAGCGGTTTACTTTCCCCTCCAGAATGTAATTCGCATGGAATCTACCCATGTTCCCCAATCCGACAATACCAATTCTAACCTTGTCCATAGTATTCGTTTGAATTCTTTCTTTTTTCAAAAGTGCTAACGAGAATTAGTGACCCCATTACTCTCATTTGACAAGTTTTTCAATTGAGCAGGAGCCTGAATGGATCTTGAATCTCCGGCTTTCGTCAAAAGATCCAAGTCAATAGGGGAGCGATTACAAAGCTGGGCAGGAAATCGGCCAGTGACAGTTTCCTTGCGTCCAGAATGACCATGGAGATATAGATGGTGAACAATCCAGTGACGGCGGTGATACTGTCGATCAACCCCAACTGGAATAACTGAGGTTCCGCCGCCAGGGTTCCCAGAGCAATCGTGCCTTGGATGGCCGTCAATGGTAGAATGGCACCAATCACTCCACGGCCGTAGGTGGGTGCCAACGCCAGAGCGGTCATGCCATCCATGGCTGCCTTGATCACCAGGATCTGGAATGGTTCAAATCCCCCGGAGAGGCTTTCCTGCATGGGACCAATCAGGGCAATCGGGCTCAGACAGAATAGAATGGTGCAGGTCAGGAACCCGCTTTCACTCGACACGGATTCCGTTGATTTACTGAATTGTGATTTGGCATACAGTCCAAATCGATTCAATCGATCCTGAAGGTGAAGTTTCTCGCCGATGAATTTCCCTAAAATCATAGCGGAGAACATGATCAGGATTTGCCCCATAACTTGAAGGAAGCTACCTCCAAAGGAGCGCACCATGACAATGAATCCAAAGGCAATCGTGACCAATCCCAGGATTGATTTCAATTGAAGCTGCCGAGCCTCAGAGGGTTGCCTGTGTATGAAAGCACCCGCCAGTCCGCCCAAAAGTATTGCCGCCGCATCGATAAGAGTTCCTGTCACTTCTGAAACTCAAACATGCCCGGTCGGCTTTGGCAAGA
Source organism: Verrucomicrobiales bacterium (assembly GCA_012959985.1). Lineage (GTDB taxonomy): Bacteria > Verrucomicrobiota > Verrucomicrobiia > Limisphaerales > DUCD01 > DUCD01. The sequence goes on from DUCD01000339.1 coordinate 85,605, forward strand.
TCCCGCTTTTCTCAAAAACGCAGTGCTGACGCATAACCTATTTTCGGGACGACTGCGAGCCCGGCAGGCAGCCGATCGGAC
>DUCD01000340.1 GCA_012959985.1 Verrucomicrobiales bacterium
CGAATCGTTGATCCGTCTGACGGGCCGCACTTTGAAGAACTTGCTTCAACTGTGCAGCCTGGTTATAGGCATTGATGATGAGGGAACATTGCAGAGTCTCTTTCATGGTTTAAGATCGGCCTTCCTCAGACACTGGCAATGTTTGAAGTCGGTTTGATTCCCTGGCTGACGGCCATCGCCGCAAAAATACCATCTCGTCTGATGAGTTCCTCAAAACCACCTTGCTCAATTATTTTCCCTTTCGAAAGGACAATGACGCAATCCGAAGATTTCAAGGTGGCAAGCCTGTGGGCCACGCAGATAACCGTCCGGTTTTCAGACAGTTCTTCAATGGCAGCCTGAACTTCCCCTTCCGACTGAGAATCAAGGGAAGCAGTCGCTTCATCCAGAATGAGAATCGGGGCATCTTTGATGAAGGCCCGGGCGATGGCGATCCGTTGCCTCTGCCCCCCGGAAAGGGTGACGCCCTGCTCTCCAAGTCGGGTATCATAACCTTCCGGCAGCCGCTGGATGAATTCATCCGCATGCGCATGACGAGCGGCTGCCTCAATTTCTCCCCGGGTGGCCCCCGGTTTCCCACAACCAATATTCTCGGCGGCGGTTTGATCGAAAACCACGATATCCTGACTGACTAACGCAATGAGGTTCTTAACATCGGCAAGCGACATTTCCCTAAGGTCAATGCCATCGATGGAAATTTGGCCCTGAGTCGGATCATAAAACCGAAAAAAGAGGTTCACCAAAGTGCTCTTACCGGATCCGCTTTCACCCGCAATACCAAGGCGATACCCGTGGGGCACGCTCAACTGGATATTCTTGAGAACGATTTCATCGAGATAGGAGAAACTGACATCATTGAACTCAATGGACTTTTTAAAACCGCTGAGTGATTTCGGGTGATCGGGTTCCTTCACCGTGGGTGTCTCTGCGAGAATGTCCATTAGACGTCCGATTCCCACACTGGCCTGCTCGACCTGAATATGCCATTTGCCAAGTTTTTTCACGGGAGTGTAGAACATGATAATTCCCATAAAAAAAGTAACCAGGTGGTTAATGGGGCGCTGAGTCTGAACCACAAAAACAATCAGTGCACCCAGTCCGAGGATCGCTCCAGTTTCAATGATAGGATTGACGAGTTCCTTAGCGCGAACCGTTTTCAAAGTCTGTCGGATAAGGTATCGGGATAAATCCCGGAAACGGCCAACCATCGTCTGCTCCAGATTGAATGCTTTGATGACCCGGATACTGGAAAGCATCTCCACCATCAGACTGGATTGGGTCACATTAGTTTGAACCATTTTTTTGGCAGCCCTCTTTGCTTTTTTACCCAGAGCCAACACCGGCAAAACAAATATCGGCACTAGAATCATCGCTCCCATGGTCAGCATTGGATCGATGAACAACATGATGAAGAAGACACTCAGGATGGTAACCGGCTCCTTAATTATGTGCTCCACTCCATTCCGAAGGCAACGTTGCAGGTTCCCGGTATCTCCATTGATCCGGGTGATCATGTCACCCATGGTGGAACGATTGAAATAATCGAGTGAAAGACAACTCAAGGTCTCCAGAACTTTGACTCTCAAATCGTTGACAACGTGTTCACTGGTATAGGCGAGAAAATAGCTGCTTAAGTAACTGCTGAAACTCCTGAAAGCCGTAAAAAGGGGTAGAAATAGAAATATTCCGACCAGTTGCTTCAAATCAAGTTTCCTATCATGTTTGGGAAACCAGGGATCGATCCATGCATCGACCGTGTTCTTTATCCGGAATTTAATCTGCCCAAAATAGGAATCCGCTTCCTGGCCGGCACCGGACAGCGCAAATGCGGAGTCGGATGGCGTATTCTCAAGTCTTTCGATGAGCGTCTGAGTCAACCACAGTACACCGCCATTCGATAATCCAAAGAGAATTCCGAATAACAAGCCCATAGCTAACCAGACCCGATATGGGCGCAGAAACGGCCAACTGAACTTGAAAATGATGTTGATCCTATGCATCCGACAAACCGGAGTCTAGCCGAAGCCTTTCGCGTTTCAAATAAACAAAACACCTGTTTCCTGTCTATTATTCGTAAAAGAATGACTTTCCAATGGTCCTCTCCTCGATTATATTTATGGCTATGGCTACGGTGAAAGAAATCGAGGCGGCGATTCCGAAGTTATCGCTTGCCGAAATCGAAGGGATTCGCAATTGGATCGACGAATACCTTGAAGATCACCAAGAATTAACCGACGACGTAAAAGCCAAACTCGACCAATCCCATGCCGAAATTTCGGCGGGGCAGTATACGACACGGCGCCCCCATTAATACGGTGGCCGCCTCGCTCCAAGTTTGGTCGCCGACATTCTCCAGAGCATTTGATTCCCTTCCGGCATCGGTCTGTAAAACTATCCAGCCGAAAGTGGATGAGATGGGTTTACAGCTTGAAAGTTTCGCTCACAAACGACTCCAAGGCCGCTCCGAATTCAAATTAAGAGTCGTAGATTACCGGGTAATCTACGAATTCGACGTGAATCAAGGACGCATCTATCTGCACTATGTAGGCCACCGCCGAGACATTTACAGACCATAAGATGGCTTCATGGAGACAATTAGCCGGAAAAAAGTGTCTTTAATCGATTTCTCGCGGTTTAATGAGCCGTAATGAAACCATTTCTCCGAATTCTCTGCATTTCTGTTCTCTTTTCACATTCACTAACCCTTTTCTCGGATGATCTTCGAATTGGGATCATCGGTCTGGATACCTCCCATGTGATTGCTTTCACTGAAATTTTGAACGATAAGAGCCGATCCAACCATATTCCCGGGGCGAAGGTCGTTGCCGCATTCAAGGGCGGTAGCCCTGATGTCGAGTCAAGCTATACCCGAATCGACGGCTTTACTAAAAAGCTACGAGAAGATTTTGGAGTAAAGATCGTGGACAGCATCGAGGAGTTATGTGAGCAGGTTGATGCCGTTCTCTTGGAATCCGTAGATGGCAGACCGCATCTCGATCAGGTCAGGCCGGTTTTCAAAGCGGGCAAACCTGTCTTCATTGACAAACCGATGGCGGGATCGCTGAAAGATGCTCTGGCGATTGATCGATTGGCAAAAAAACATAACGCTTCCTGGTTTACGTCGTCTTCCTACCGGTTTTATGAATCGATGATAGAATTGAAGAAGCAGGATGTGGGAGAACTTCAAGTCGCCATATCCTATGGCCCCTGCAGTTTGGAACCCCACCACCCGGATCTTTTCTGGTACGGCGTCCACACCGTCGAAGCCCTGTTCACCGTTATGGGAACCGGGTGTGAAACTGTCGTCAGAACATTCACAGAAAACACAGATATCGTCACCGGTGTCTGGAACGACGGTCGGGTGGGAACTTTTCATGGATTGAGAAATTCAAAAGCAGGCCACGGAGTAATCCTGTTCGGAAGCAAGGGAAGTGCCCGTCAAAGCGGAGGAGGCAGTTACGTTCCTCTGGTCAGGGAAATCGTCGAGTTTTTCAAAACCGGAAAACCACCGGTGGCTCCTGAAGAAAGCGTGGAAATGTTTGCCTTCATGGAAGCTGCCGATGAGAGCAAACGACAGGGAGGTCGCCCGGTTCGTATTCAGGATGTTATCCGGAACAACGAGCCAACCGATTGATCGGAATGGACTACCAGATTCTTTTAAGCCCTAAATTTGAATACTCTTCAAGTCCTCTATCTTTTGAAATCAAGGTCAAATTATTTTGCAGACTCTGCCAAATGAGCATTCTATCAAAAGGATCGCGATGTTTCTTAAGCGGAAGTTTATAATAGGAACATGCTTCCTCAGGGGTAATCCCCAGAATAGTAAAGCCGCTATCTTTTGAAAGGACGAGAAAATCATCAGGAGTAACTTTCTCCAGATGAATTTTGCCCAACTTGAATTTAAGGGATATTTCCCAGAAAGATATCACACTGACATACATTGGATTCACAGGATCAGACAAAACCTTCAATGTAGACTTTGGAATTCTTGTTCGATCACTGGTAGCCCAAATCAAGGTATGGGTGTCCAAAAGATATCTCATAGTCCAAGAAATTCTTCTTCAGTCATTTTGAAATCATCTTGGAAAGTGATTTTCGCTTTACCTTCCAGTAAGCCCAGTCTTCGGGTGTTCTTTTTCCGGTATTGGGCAAATGGAATAATCACTGCCACCTTCTCGCCCTTCTTACCAAAAGAAATGGTGACTTCTTCACCATTTTTCACTTCTTCAATAATTTTTGAAAATTGAGCTTTGAGTTCACCTACTTGCAAAGTTTTCACGATGATAGATTAAGTTAAACTTGACAACTTGTCAAGAACACCGATGAGGATTTGAGTGCCATGAACGGCCCCCACCCCACACACCGCCATTTGGTTAAGGGTTTCCGCACGCATTTGAGGACTATTCTCTCTGAAGCTGGCCGCGTTGAGGCCGGATGTGTTTTTCAGGCCTTCCGCTTTCTCCTATTCTCCGCGGTCAGAACAAATCCGATCAATCGGATTTGGCTTGAGCCATCCGGTTCAAGGCGGCAACGGTGAAAACGACTGGATACAGCGCTTCGTAATACCAAAGCTGTGCAAAATACAATCCGATCGGTGAAGGTTGTATCCATTTGCCGTTTTCAATTTGAGTCAACAACCAATTCACGCCGTTACGACGAGCATGCATGATGGACTGAACCGGGAATTCCTTGAATTCATCTGAATCCAGATCATCCAACACAGCCAGGGCTTCGACCGCCAAGGCGGTTTCTTCAACAGAAGCCGGTAGATTGGCTGAACCGCTCCAACTTCCATCCGGGTTCTGAGCGGCAACCAACCATTCATACCCCCTGCGAACCACGGGCATCGAACACTCAAAAGAGGATTGTCGCACCTCATTCAATGCGACCAGAACTCGAGATGTTCCATAGGTCAGATTCATCCCTTCCGGGTTATGTTGATTGCCGAACCAAAGAGGCATCCAGGCACCATCGGTTCTTTGAATTCGCTGAAGGTATTTCACAGCCCGAGGAATTGCTGTCTGAATTCCTTCCTTCAGTTCTGGAGAGAGATCGGAACTCCAAGCCAGCCAGGCACGCAGTACGTGACCGGTAATATCAGGACTGCTCCGATCAAAAGGCAAAGTGCCCCAACCCCGGCAGAATGTGGGTATACCTCCATCTCCGTTCTGAATATTCTTCAACCAGTCAATGCCTGCAGCCGCCGCGTTCGGCACTCGTGTATCATTTAAACCGATATTCCTTAATGCCAACAATGCCCCTGAGGTATCGTCCGCGTCGGGGACTCCTCCCGGGAGATCGGTCCAGGCCCAACCTCCCGGTGCAGAGAGCGTATAGGGATGCTCAACCCGGTATTGCTGATCTAAAAGCTGATCCAGAATGGGTTTTGATATCTCGGGTTTCAGTTTTTTATCCGGCGCAACAGAGAGAGCATTGACGGACAAGGTCGTCACCCAGGTGGAAAGGTTGGTATCGATCGGCCAGCTTCCGTCATCCCGAACCGATTCCAACAGGAATTGTAATCCTTTTTGGGCAACCGGGTGTTCATGCAACTCACAACCGGCCAGGCTCATGACCACAAAACTCGTCAAAGGTGTCGCCTCCAGGAAACCACCGTTTTCCGGTTGAATGGCTATCAGCTTTCTGAGGGTGCGGGGAATGAAGGCATTTCGAATGAAACGGAGAAGAGGGTTTCGGGACGGACGATGAAAATGAACCACCTGCCCGATGGCGATCAGTGCCGGAAGAGCGTAACTGACGACCGGTAATTTGAGAGCAGCAAACCACGAACCGGGAAAAGCAGCCAGCTCAAACGGGAGCTGTAGAACATGACGCCATCCGGACCGACCTGTCCCAAGCTTACCGGCCAAAGCACATAGGGTAAGAATCGGGACCGAAAAAGTACGGTCTTTTCCGTAACAATTTAGAATAGCCTTGGCAATCTGGTCAGGTTCCACACTCCCGGCTTTTTTCACCAACCACCCTTCGGCCTTTTCGACCGTCGGGCAGAACTCCGGATTCTTGTTACTCGCAGCCCCGAAAGCAGCCCAGCACAATGCGGTTGTGCTGATATTACTATGGCTGATGGTCGTATCTCCCCAGCCTCCATCTTCATTGACCTGACCCACCAACCATTGCAATCCCGCATGAATCCGATCCTCCAGAATCGGTTCATCCTGACTGGATTTCCGGTGCATCAATTCCAAGGCCACGACAGCAGTCGCTGTGGACAAGGCGCTTGCAGAAAGTTTTCCCTCCCAGACACCTTTGGGATTCAGACACGAAAGCAGATAATCACTGACTCTACTGGAAGCAGCTTGGACCGGATCCTCTCCCTCATTCTGAGGTTCGGTATTATGTGTATGAAACGAGGAAGTTAATTCAGGCATCTTCAGATGAAGAGTGCGGATCGGACGGAGAGTTGCCTTTTCTCATAGGCATGATGGCACAAGCGCCTTTGCAACCGAAAACCCGGCTGATCAAATGACGATTTCGGCTGATCCACTTGTAGACCCATTCGGCAATGATGATGACACCGGGAAACCAGAGAAACAGAGAAAGGGGAATTAATACAGGCATCCTCATACCGACAAAACGGATACATCGCGCTCCTCTATGAATCCTGCCCTCCGGAGTAATACAATGAATGGCTTCAAGAAGATCTTCCCGCTTCAATTGCGGGGCAATAATCCGAGCTTTCGGATCCGCCTGGGGTAGCAGAGTTACCTGATTAAACCAGTCCAGCCAAGTCAACACTTTCATCTGAAAAGTGCACATCGAACAATCACCGTCATAGAGAACGTAATTGGTACTGATTTTCTGAGTGCTCAACTGGTCTATTCCTTATTCAGCTCCATCATGGAGGCCTTTTAATAGATAACCTCGATAAAGAGATATGTCACGAAACAATTCAAACACTCACAAGAATATCAGGACACCTTTTCGCCGCCAACCAACACAAGTAGGGCTTGCTACACTGCCATTCGGTAAAGGATTTTCCGCAGGTTTTTTGACACCATCATCCCTGAAGCTGGCCGCGCCGAGTCCGGTATATGGAAGAAATGAATGCCGATTTCAATGATCCGGGGTCGACGCCCCCAGCTTCAGCTTCAGGGATGCCTGATTCCTTATCCGAATGCCGGTTGGGCTCGCTGTCCTCAGCGCGCCGCTTGGTAAGGGAATGGCGTCGCTTGCTTGATTTTATCTATAAATGTCAGATTCTACGGTGTGCTGAGACAGAATGTCCTATAGAAATGAGAACTTGAGTTTCCCCCCTGATCCGCTAGGGTCCTTGCACTAAAATGTCGATGTTTTCCAACAACCGATTACTCGCAGTAATAAAACAAAGCGTCCTGTTGATCAGCCTTCTCGCTTGGGGCGTCACCACAGGGTGCGGCCCTGAAAACGAAAATCCGAAGCAGAATAAAGGATCCTCCACAACGAATGAGGACCCGGTTATCTCCCCTGCCGATTGGAAAGCCAAAGCAACAAACGGCGATCGGGAAGCCCAGTACCAATGGGCACTGGAACTGTTGAAGAACCGCGGAAGGGAAGATCAGGCTGCCAAAGCTGCTGAACACCTTGCCAACGCAGCGGGTCAGGGACACGCAGGAGCTATGTTCGAACTCGGCCTTTTGTACCGAAATGGAATCGGTGTAAACCTGAATACCGAAATCGCAGAACAATGGTTTCAGCGGGCGGCGGGCAATGGCTACTCCAAAGCAGAGGCATTATTAAAAAATCTGGATCTGGAAAGAGAACAATCCGGAAAAAAATTGGTCAAGGAAAAGGAAAGTATCGAAGCCTACAATAAAGGCGTGAGCTACGTCCGTGGCGAAGGTGTCGAACCGAGTATTGAAAAAGCCGTCGGCTGGTTCCTGAAATCTGCGGAAATGGGAAATCACGCTGCCCAATACAACTTGGGAGTGCTTCATCTGACGGGGGATGGTGTGGAGCTGAATTATGAAACCGCTACGGAATGGTTTCTAAAATCTGCCGAACAGGGAAACCGGGATTCTCAATACAACCTGGCCGTTCTCTATGCCGTCGGCAAAGGCATGGAACAAGACTACGAAGAATCTTACAAATGGGTGAAGTTGGCAGCGGAACAAGGTCTGCCGGATGCCCAGTATAACTTGGCCGCTCTTTATTTCAAGGGGATGGGAGTCGAACAGAATATCAATGAATCCGTTCGATGGTACCGGAAAGCAGCGGAACAGGGAAACCCCATTGCCCAGTCCAACCTCGGTGTATTTTATATCAATGGAGAAGGGGTTGAAAAAGATACAACCGAAGCATTCAAGTGGTTCAAATTATCGGCGGAAAGAGGATATCACCAGGGAATGTACAATCTTGCCTCCATGTATGCCAAGGGCGAAGGGATCGAGGCGGATCCAATTAAAGCCTACATGTATTACGGCATCGCTGCGGATCTGGGAGATCGCGAAGCGCAATTGGCAAAAAATGGCTTGGAAATGCAGTTAAGCCCGAATGAGATCACTCAGGCAATCGATCAGGCTTCCCAATTCCGCGTCGACAAATTCAAAGAAATGGTCGGACGCCGAAACTCGATTATCGAGAAACTTCAGGCTCAGAGCCTCGCCGCTCAATCCCCGAAAAAGGTGAACGAACAAACTCCGCCCACCGCGGAATAGAATTGAACTGGGAAAATTCGCACCCGCATGGTGTTGAACCAAACTTCCATGATTCCCTACTCATGTTCCGTCCGAAATCCTACTTGAATCTCAATGAATCCGAACATCAGGGTCTTTTTTCAGACGGCCGATATGTGTGGGATGCATTGAAACGCCTTCCTGATTATTTCCATCGTTGGAAAGACTTCGATAATCGTGCAACCCTGAAGGGAGAATCCTACATCGAGGAGAATGTCGACATCGGAGAAGGAACGATCGTGGAACATGGGGCGGTCATCCTTGGGCCGGTGGTGATCGGTAAAAACTGTCTCATCCGCAGTGGAGCCTACATCCGGGATCATTCCGTAGTTGGAAATGATTGCATCATAGGAAAATCCGTAGAATTGAAATACGCGATTCTATTTAATGGATGTCAGGTTCCCCATTTCAATTATGTCGGAGATTCAATCCTCGGCCACAAGGTTCATTTGGGTGCCGGGGTTAAAATCTCCAATTACAAACTCATGCCTTCCACCATTAAAATCGATTGTGAAGGAGAACGAATAGATACCGGTCTACTGAAATTCGGAGCCGTGCTGGCAGATCATTCCGAAATCGGATGCAACACCGTCCTGAATCCCGGCAGCTTGATAGGAAGGCGCAGTGTAGTTTATCCAAATATTTTCTGGAGAGGCGTCCTGGATCAGGACCAGATCGTCAAGAACCACTCGGAAATCACAATCACCGCACGTCGAAAGGACAAAGTCTAATCCGGTAAAGCTTCCTCTCCGAAGGAGTCGAAAACCGGTGTTGTAAAATATGATCAGTTTTTTAGAAGAGGCACCGTCGAACGGCGGGAATAATCTGGTTCAGGAAGTTGAAGAAATTTTTTCTCCCAACGGAATTTTGTCCAAAGCTTCCTGTTTTGAGTACCGCCCTCAGCAGCAGGCCGTCGCGGTGGCACTAGCCGAAGCGCTGGAGTCGGGAAACCACCTGATCGCCGAGGCGGGTACCGGGGTCGGAAAAAGCATGGCCTACCTGATTCCTTCAATTCTTTTTGCCGTCCGGGAAAAGAAAAAGGCCGTTGTCTGCACTAATACAATCAACCTTCAGGAACAACTGACCGGTAAGGATCTACCGTTGCTTTCAAAGATTCTCCCCGTTTCCTTCAAATACACTATGCTGAAGGGAAGGCGTAATTATCTCTGCCGCCTGAGACTTGCCAGGGCTTTAAACCAATCGGCAAACCTCTTCACCAGCCCCGAACAGGAAGAGCTGAAAAGAATTCATGAGTGGGCACAGGAAACCAAAGACGGAAGCCTGTCCGATCTTGAAACTCAACCGGATCCAAAAGTATGGGAATCCGTCTGCTCTGAACGTGGTTTATGCAGTCCCAAGATGTGCGGCTCGCATTCCGATTTCGCCAAAGATCAGCAAGTCTGCTTTTTCCAGGCGGCACGTAATCGAATCATGTCTTCGGATATTGTGGTTCTGAACCATACTCTTTTCTTCACCTTGCTCGCGACAACGGAAACCGAATCCAATTCCGGCCTGCTGTTCAAAAACGATTTTGTGATTTTTGACGAAGCCCATACGGTGGAAAAGGTGGCTTCCCGGCATATCGGAGTCCGGGTTTCCAATCACCAAATTCGGTATACCCTACAACGCCTCTGGAACCCGAAAACCAAAAAAGGACTGCTTACCATTCTGAGGCGAGGAGAGACCGTCAGTAAAATTGACAATCTGATACAGCTTTCAGATGAGTTTTTCCAAGCGGTTGAAGCCGCCGCCGATGAACTGCATTTAAAACAGGTAGCTGCATCAAGTCGATCCCGATCGAAGCCGAGATTCTGGAAGGAATTGAGAATCCGCGAACCGGACTTGGTCGAGGACATCATCACTTTGCCAATTCTTCGTTTGAAGGAAGCGATCGGAGATATGATCCAAACCAGTGACGACAAGGAAATCGCCCAGGAACTACTGGAATGCAACCGGCGCTTGATCGAGCTGCGCGAATCCGTAATGTGGTTTCTGAGTCAGAGTGGATCCGATCAGGTTTACTGGATAGAACGTTCAGGCCGTTCATCACGGACAGTCAGCCTGAATGCAGCTCCCATAGATATTGCCGAATACCTGAGAAGAAGACTGTTCCTAGCCGAAACATCGGTCATTATGACCAGCGCTACCCTATCGATTTCCGGGAACGCCGATTCTGACCATCCGGAGAAAACCCCATCAAGTAACTCTCCCGGGCTCAGCTATTTCGCCAGTCGAGTCGGAGGAGAATCCGCAGGAAAACTCCAAGCCGGCTCTCCATTCAATTTCGCCGAACAGATGAAATTCTTTGTCGTCAGTAAAATGCCGGATCCACGGAGCGATGAATATAAGTCGGCATTGAAACACTGGATCGAACATTACGTCACAAAAACCGAAGGCAAGGCACTCGTCCTTTTCACAAATTCTGCGCTGATGAACGAAATCGGTCAGGAAATGGAATCCTTTTTCAACCGGGCCGGATTGGATTATTACGTTCAGGGCAACAGCATGCCCCGGACGGTGATGCTTGAGCACTTCAAACGGGATCCCCATTCTGTTCTGTTCGGAACCGACAGTTTCTGGCAGGGAATCGATGTCCCGGGTGAAGCACTTTCAAATGTCATCATCACTCGTCTGCCATTTTCCGTGCCGGACCACCCCTTAGTGGAAGCTCGAATTGAACGAATCGAAGCCAACGGCGGTAACTCGTTCATGGATTTTTCACTTCCGGAAGCGGTCCTGAAATACCGTCAGGGCATCGGCAGACTGATCCGGACTCAAACCGATTCCGGAATCGTGGTGATTTTGGACAATCGGGTTCTTTCTAAACGTTACGGCAGCCGGTTCCTTGAATGCTTTGGGGAATGTCCAGTCGAAATTGTATAAATTCACCAAAATTCATTTCCTTGATTTCCCAACTTGTCTAATTCCAATTTATACATCAAAATTACCGCATGTCAGAAATAGCAGATTTCGTTCACCATGGATCGGCAACCATAACCCCGAAAATTCTTAAGGACGTCCTTAAGAATTTGCCGCTGTGGAAAATTGAATTCACTCAGTTTGGAGAACCCTTGTTTCCTCATTTAATTGACCAACTGGAATTCCTAGCAAATGTTGTAGAGGATTTTGCGGAAGGAAAAGCGGATGAACTCCCTTTAATCACGGTGGCAGCGGCCACGTTTGGAGTGATCTATGCACATCGCAAAGTGGATCTGATTCCGGATTCCATCCCCGGTTTCGGCCACACTGATGATTCGGCGGTGGTCCGGTGCGTCCTCATCTAGCATGAAAAACCACTGGCGGAATACTGTGATTCTCAGAGATGGGACTGGAACCAGATCACCAACAACCCCTGAGTCCCTACTTTACCAGACATCCACCGGACCTTTCGGAACCGGGATCTTTTCACGTCGAACTGAGGCAGGTTCCTCTTCCTTCATGAAACCGGGAACCATTTCTCGAAGTTGGTATTGTGGTTTCAGATCTCCATTGGAATCCAGAAATTGACCACGCCAACTTTGATAGTCCTCAAGGATTTCATAGAATTCCTCTTGGGTGGATACTAGCACAATCCGTTTATTGAATCGATTCGCAGGACCGAAACGTTTGGCATACCACGGACCTACTTTGCGAAACATCAGGCATCCCATTTTTTCTCCAAAAACCTGAATCATTCGCTCAAAATGCCGACACAATACACGGATCCGTTCATCGAAATCCGGTTCCGGCAATAACTCACCGGTCTCCAATAGGTGCTGAGTCTGTGAAAAGATCCAGGGATTGTAAAATGCACCGCGCCCTATACTGACGGCAGCACACCCCGTCCGCCGAATCATTTCTTGAGCTGACTTAGGACTGACAATGTCTCCATTGCCGATCACTGGCACGCCGGGAACGGCTTCGACGACTGCCCGGATTCCATCCGGATTCACCTCTCCCGTAAAGCCTTGGGCTCGGGTTCGACCATGCACTGCAATAGCCTTGACGCCGACATCGACCAAAGATCGAGCTAAATCCGGTGCCGTTAAATTCTCATCATCCCAACCCAATCTCATTTTTACGGTAACTGGAATATTAACCGCATCCACCATTCCCTTTACCAATGCAGCGGTCTCTGCCAACTCGGTCATCATCGCAGATCCTCCGCCGACTTTGCAGACTTTGCGAACCGGACAGCCCATATTGATATCCACCGATGAAATACCGATCGACTCAAGGTGAAGCGCCGCATCCCTCATCTCCTCCGGAACCGAACCGAAAAGCTGCACAGACAAGGGCTCATCCTCATCGTTGGTTTCAATGAGCTTCAACGCCTTACGGTTGTTCTCCAGCAGCGACCGGGCATTCACCAGGTCCGTCGTCGCCAATCCCAATCCTCCCAGTTCGCGAAGAGTAAGACGAAACGGTAGATTGGTATATCCCGCCAAGGGAGAAAGGAAAACATTGGATTCCAATGCCATGGATCCAATTTTCATTCTATCGGCCTTTCTGCAACAAAATACAAGACGCATCTATTGAAGCCGCAAATGCAATAAGGTAGGGAGGGCTGTCCCCAGCACGCCGTTTGAACAGTATCATCGATCGCTTCATGGCACGCAGAGACAGCACACCCTATCGAATTATCATTTTCTTTCCCAAACATCTTGCAGCACCAAACTTTCAAAATTAAAAAAAACGTCCTTCCCACCTAAAAACAATGCCTAATTTAAATATTTACCGAATGCCATCCATCAGCTAGGATAACTAACTGCTTCCATAATCTGAAGCAAGGAGGAACAGGAATTACAACGGCAGATTGAAGAACGATTATTAATCGATCTTGTTGCCGTAAACATCAAAGGAGGAGAATCCACAGGTGATTGCTCAAATTCATTCGGCTGCGGTCAATGGGATCCAGGCCTACCCTATTGAAGTGGAAGTCAATGCAGGCTGGGGAGACACCAGCATAATCATCGTGGGGCTCCCGGACACTGCCGTGAAGGAATCCCGTGATCGGGTTACAACCGCCCTAAGCAACTCGGGATTCAAAGTACCGATGGGAAAAACCACCATCAACCTGGCACCGGCTGATGTGCGCAAAGAGGGGCCAAGTTTCGATCTACCGATCGCCGTGGGAATGCTGGCAGCTGGGGACCATATTCTGGGAAACCGACTTAACGAATATGCCTTGGTAGGCGAACTGGCGCTCAGCGGACGACTCCGTTCGGTGAAGGGAATTTTACCGGTCGCTTTGATGTGTCGTCAAAGGGGATTGAAAGGGCTCATTGTGCCTAAAGAGACCGCAGCAGAAGCCGCCGTTGTTCAGGAACTGGAAGTAATTCCAGCAGGAAACCTGCGGGAGGTTGTGGACTTTCTCGAAGACAGAATTCATATCGATCCCTTTTGGGTGGATATTGAAAATCTGTTCACCACCAATGTATTGGAAGATTGCGATTTCGAAGATGTCAAGGGACAGGAGTCCGTCAAAAGAGCCTTGGAAATTGCGGCAGCAGGATCGCACAATATCTTGCTCATCGGGCCTCCCGGAACCGGAAAATCAATGTTGGCAAAACGTTTTTCTGCAATTCTCCCACCATTGACCTTGGAAGAAGCTCTCGAAACAACCAAGATACACAGCACTGTCGGCCTGATGAAATCAGGTCAAGCTCTGGTGACAACGCGTCCCTTCCGCACACCGCATCATTCTGTCAGTGACGCCGGTTTACTGGGAGGAAATGTTCACCCCACTCCCGGTGAAATTTCGTTGGCACACAATGGGGTCCTCTTTCTCGATGAATTGCCGGAATTCAAAAGAAAAGTCCTTGAGACAATGCGCCAACCCATGGAAGAAGGCCAAGTAACCATTTCCCGGGCAGCGGGGAGCTTGACCTTTCCCGCCGATTTCATGCTGGTCGCAGCGATGAATCCCACTCCAGATGGAAAAATGCCGGAAGAATCCCGCAGTTCACCCAAGGAAATCCAGAAGTATCTAGGGCGTATCTCCGGCCCGTTATTGGATCGAATCGATCTTCATGTCGAAGTGCCCGCCGTGCCTTTCCGGGAAATCTCAAGTGAATGTAAGGGTGAATCCTCAACCGTGATGGCCAAAAGAGTTTACGAAGCAAGACTCCGTCAATACCAGCGCTTCGCACAGAAAAAGAAGACCCGAAACAATGCCGGCATGAACTCAAGGGATCTGAAAAAATACTGCCGTTTGAATCGAGAAACCATGAATCTTCTGGAAGCCGCCATGGACGACCTCAAACTCAGCGCCCGCACCATCGCGGATTTAAGCAACTCTGAGAACATCAGCTCCAATGACATCGCCGAAGCCATTCAATACCGCAGCCTTGATCGGCAGATCTGGACCTAGCCACTCAAAACAACCCAACAACAATGCTTCATTCTCTCTGGTCGCATCGTCGGCTCCAGTTGTAGCGTCGATCCTACTCAGGATGTAACGTAGGATACCATCCAAAGGAGAACGGACATTCCTGTCCGTTTTTGCCATTAAAAAGTAGGCTGAAAAACACGTTCACAGTCTCCTCTAACATTGTCCCCTGCACTAAATGGCAGTTAGACAAGCGTCCTCGCGAGCCGAACGGCATCGTATAATATTGGTGTTTAGCAAATGGAGAACCCAGAAAATGCAAGGTAGTTGTGCGCAACTGACAAGGGTGAACAATGTTCTAATGCAAGAATCGTCCTACGCTTCTCAGTCGACCTCGTAACCGCAGGCGAGCATTTTGGCACCCATGTAGGGGTTGGCGAGTTTTGCGTCCGGCTGGACCCAGCGCTGGTAGCCCTTTGCCATGGGACATTTGAAGATGTGGTACTTCTCCGCTGCTTTGGGCAAATCTCCCAACAGAGCCACGACCGACTTGCTCACCTTGCCGAAGGCCAGTCGCAACGCCTTCAGGTTGTCCGTCGGGGCTCCTGCCAGCGTTGCCGCAGCCGCGGCGATGGCACGCATGTGGATTCGAGTTGCCTGTGGCAACGACTCCTGCCCGCTCCTGCCCGCTTTTTCGATTGCGTGCGCGAAACCGCTGATGCCGTCGACTTTATCACCGGCTAGCAGTGCACGACAGGTCTCGTATGGCTTCATCACGTCATCGAGAGCGGCTATTTCCGCCTTCGTGGCAGGATCGTTCTCTGCTGGGATCGTCTTGTCCTCGTTGTCCACCGCGGGTGCTGCTACTTTCCGTGAAGAGGCCGCGGAAGCATCCTGGATTTCTTCTACTCTGCGGCTCTCGGTGTCCATGTAATCGATCAAGGCGGCCACTTCATGCTTGTTCAGACGCATGTTCGGCATGGCCACGTTGTTGTACTTCTGATACAATTCCATGACGATGGGATCTTTCTCCTCCAGCATCTTGTCCGGCTCGGCCAGCCAGCGGGTAAGCCATGCTCCATCCCGCTTCCGTGTCACGCCCAGCAAGTCCGGCCCAACCCTCCGCTGGTCTGCCATAAAGATGTCGCCCGCCCCGATGGTGTGGCAGGCCTCACACCGAGTACGAAAGAGATTTTCCCCCATGGAGAGTTTTCGAAGCTTTGGGGCATTCGCATAACTCGGGCGGTTGGGGTCAGGCAACTTCCAGTTGTTCAACCAACTTCCGATTTGGTTGGCCAGGTAATAGGGGTTCTCGAAGGGCGATCGCTTCATCCACCGGCCTGTGGTCTGATTGCCGATAATGAGGCTCAAGTTGTGATCATTGGAGCCGTCTTGGATCTCCTCAATATACAGGCCCAACTTCTGCCGAAGAAGCTTGATGTCTGCCTCATTTCCCGTCAGGAACAACCAGCCTGGATCGACCTGGAATTTTTCCGCATATTTCTTGAGAACATCCGGCGTGTCCCGCTCCGGATCGATAGAGATCGAATACATGAAGACGTCACGACCTACTCGGTTACCCAGAATCTGTTGCACGTCTACCAGCCGAGCCGTCTCCAAAGGACATGAATCAGGGCAACTCGTGTAGATAAAGTTGATCACCACGACCTTATCCTTGATGAGGTCATCGAAGAAGCGGACCGACTTCCCTTCGTGTGTGATCAGTGAGACATTGGGGAAGTAATCCGCCCCCCACCGCGAGCCACCGTGGCGAGCGGCCGCGCTGGAACTCCCATACGTCACCGTGGTTACCCCAAGGAGTAGGGCAACCCCTGCCAAAACCCTCAATCCATACCCCCTCATGATGTCCATTCCTTCAAGTGTTCGCCGATCATGTGACCGACCACATCAAGGTGCGCATTCGGGTTAGCCGCCAATTCGGCCCAGAGCACGCTGGTCGGAATGATCGAACCTCCGAGACCAATGACATCAGCAGTAAAGCGGGGGTCCTTGTTGAGCATGACCAGCATATTGCCAATCATGAAGGTTCCCGTTG
>DUCD01000341.1:0-3640 GCA_012959985.1 Verrucomicrobiales bacterium
TCGATGGAGCTGTCATTGAGGAAACCGGAGCTGGAGAGTTTTCGGCTAAAACGCAGGTCCCGGGGACCGCACGGCAATACTATCGTATCCGTTCGAATTAACAGAACAATTAAGATTCATTTCGGAGTGAACGGAAACAACAAGTGTTCCGTTCACTCTTTTAATGTTACAGTACAAGCATGCCGCAGGAAGAAGAAGATCGATTGATTCAATTCGAATCAGCCCTAGCACATCTGGAAAACCAGAATGATCAACTGAATAAGATCGTGATGGAACAGGGGAAGATCCTGTATCGGTTGGAAAGCCGACAGGAAAAGCTGATTGAAGCCCTTCGAGATCTGCATCAGGACAAGATTTCCAGAGACAGCCGAAAACCACCCCACTACCAATAAGACGCATTGGCAAAAACACCCTCCTGATACCTTGGATAATTCGAAGTCCTTCATCTCGTGTGTAATTTTGTGAGGGGAAGGTCCTGCTGTAGCGTCGGCTGTCCTCAGCCGAATTCCACTGCAAATGCGCTCGGGACAGCGCACCCTACAGAGTAAATGGTTAATTTTCCTCCCCATATAAATCGATACCATCCATCTCTCCCATAGGGTGATTCTTCCTTTACCTTTCTTCTCAAATCAGTATTAACTACCTTCATGGCGAACGAAAAACATGTCGAAACACTAAAACAGGGTGTCGAAGTATGGAATGAATGGAGGAAAGAAAACCCAACTGTTCGGCCCGATCTTCAAGAGGCCGATCTGAACGGATTAGTCTTGAGGGAAGTCGCTCTCCAGGGTGCTTATTTGGTGAGAGCCAATCTCGAAGGAGCCGTTCTCCATACGGCTGTGTTTCATAAAGCTCTATTACAGGGCTCCAATTTGAAAAAAACCGTTCTTCAGAATGCGGATTTGAGCCATGCCGTACTACAGAAAGCCGATTTAAGCGGCGCTGATTTGAGGGGGGCAAATTTAACGGGAGCCGATTTGGAAGACGCTAATCTGGAAGGAGCCCAACTCCAAATGGCCCAGACTTCAGGCGCATTCATGCAGAACACCAATCTCAAGGAAACAAAAGGGCTCTGAAGTATTCCTTCATCCCGTGTTATCTAAAGCTTTATCCACCCTTGTTCTGCAGGTTGTTGCGGCCTGAAGAATCTAGAGAGTTATCATGAGAGCTTTTTTAGAGGATCATCCCAAGTTGGCCTTCGGTTTAATAGGTGTCGCAACCCTCATTGGTTTCGGTGGCAGCATTCTGGTAAAAAATTTAATTAACCGTCAGGTTGAATTCCGAGAAGAATACTCTACTGACGGCCGACCTCAAACTCACGTTTCTGACCGACTGGTCGAGATTCGAAAAATTGAATACAAGGACTCTGATCGCGCCTTGATCCTGATTGAAGATGTCCTGAAATCACCCATCGATTCCAATGAGGAGGAACAGGCCGCTTTACAGCATGCGAACATCCTTCAGCTTTGCTTTCATATGAGACTCAGATCCGACCGGAAGGATGAGGCTCAAGAGTTTATGGAGCGGCTAAAAACGGACTATCCGGATTCGCACCATTTTCAGGGGGTAAGGCGATCCTGGTCCGATTATCAGAAAAGAGCCTGTCGCAGCCTTCTTAAGGATTCGCATTTCGAAGAAGCGCGCTCCATCCTGGGCGAACTCACTGAACAGGACCTGATCTTCCAGGATGCCCGCTTTATCAAAGATTACCAAATGGCTCTGATTGAAATCTGGAAAGAATCGGGCATGGACAATGCCCCCGCTATGAAACATGGACTGGCCGCAGCCTACTTGTTGCCACATATTAATTTCAATGCTCCCTTCCCCTCCGCTCTCCATCAGAGCAGATTACCCGGCTACCGACTTCTGGAACTGGCTTCTCAGATTCACAAGAGCCCTCTCGCATTCCGATCCATACCGTTTTACCAGGCAGCCCTTTACCGTTTGAAAAGAAACAGTCCAAACTGGCACCTCGACGGCAGCGCCATAGCACAGGAGGACCGGGAAAAGCTAAGCTCTCAGATCGAGGCTCAACTGGCCCCTCTTTACGAACATCTGGGAGACAACATTGGGAACGGGGAAATGTCTCTTGCAACGACATTGAGTTCTGAAGATATCTACATGAACGGGGCAATACTATTGAAAAACGAGGAACTCAGAGTTCCTCTGTATCAGAAACTGATCGCTTCACAACGGGCTCGCTTGGCATCCATTTTCGAACCGGTGAAAGGCGTCAGTCTACATCAACTCAGCGACCTTTCGGTCTTCTCTTCTGATGAGAAGAACACTTTGAAAAAGGCCATCCGGGAAGCAGGCAATCTGTGCAAAAACATCCTTCAGAAATCGGGTCCGAAGCTCTGGAGCAGCCTTGCAGCCGACCGCGGTTTCGATACATGGTCCCTGCTTAGTGATTCAGACCGGGCTGCGTTATCCAAAAAATACGGTCAACAGAAGGATGATACTAACCTGCGCAGAGGCATTGCCTCCCTGACAAGAAACAAACAGTTTGAAATACCTCTTGAAGAAATCCGATCGGTGCGACTGCTTCAGGGTGAAGTCAACGCTCGAAGAGGCCTCCTGGTGGCATCGGTACAGCCGACCGAATGTGTGAATTGGCTAAGGAAAGCAATGAACGGGAATCGATCAGTGGATTTTCGCTCGAAATTGGTAGAAGCCACCGGCTTGGCGCTCATGAATCACCGGGGGGCATCAGGATTCAAAACCTTTTATGAACTGACCCGATTTTTCGTATCTGATATCGGTTTGAAAAACCTTCCCGGACACCTTAAAGAAGACTTCAAAACCGCCCTCAGTGAAGGAGCTGAAAGATTCAAACAATCGGAACGCCCCAAATCGCTCTTCCTTTGGGCCGTGGAGGCGAAGGCATATATGGACAGCCCTGAAGGCCTTCAGGCGAAAGACAAAGCACTCAGGGAAGCCTTTGATTTTGTATCCGGAATCAACGTCGAATCTGTTCCTGAAGATCGACTGGACCAGAGCCCTCTAAGTGATTACTCCCTTCTCACTGTGGACAACAGTACGGAGCATGAGCTTCTGATTTTCTACAAAGGACCTGAATCATTCTTTCTGACCTGCGGACCTTATCGGAAATTCAGCGCGATCGTGGAAAACGGCAGCTATGAAGTGGCTGTCATCACACCCTCGGGTGCGATTCAACCTTTCCACGGAAAAGTCCAATTGAACAACCAGTGGCATGGTTCAAATTACCACATCAGTTCATCAGATACTGACGAAGATTTGAAGGGATACTTCGCCAGCGCTGCCTGGGGCGATTCCCGATTGGCCAGGAAACCCGATGGATCAGGAACCTTTTCAGTGGATAAAAAAACCGGTCGAGTCGCTCCACTCTAGAAAACGGATGAAAACCTTGTTAACGGAAAGTGCATTGCCCCTCTTCGAGGTTGGATCAATGATTCCAAACACTGAACCACGGAATTTTTCCAGGAACCCGTGGAGAGATTTCTTCGTTTCTGTGATGGCTCTTCTTACCGGGACAACAACTGCCTGTCCTGGGTCCGCACAAGCGTCCTCCGAATTCGAGTTTTTTGAGAAAAAAATCCGGCCAATCCTGGTAGAGAAATGCATTCGATGTCATGGTCCGAAGAAACAAAAGGGAGGT
>DUCD01000341.1:3650-6502 GCA_012959985.1 Verrucomicrobiales bacterium
GCGACTTGATTCGAAACCGGCTTGGATCAACGGAGGAGATTTGGGCTCTCCCATCCAACCAGGCAACCCGGATGAAAGTCTTCTTTTAAAGGCCGTTCGTTATCAGGACGCCGACCTGCAGATGCCGCCAAAGGGAAAATTGCCGGAATTGGTCATTGCTGATTTCCAACTCTGGATCCAAAACGGGGCTCCGGACCCAAGAAGCGAACCCGCGCAAACCATTGATCCGGTTCATGAGTCCACACTGGAAGAAAGACGAAAATTCTGGTGTTTCCAACCCATTAACAAACCCGAACTTCCCTCTCTGGAAGATACGGAATGGCCTCGAACTGAAATCGACTTTTTCATTCTTGCGGAATTGGAAACAGCGAACATCAGACCGAATTCAAAAACGGACCGGGAATCACTGATTCGACGGCTTTTCTTCGATTTGACCGGTATGCCTCCAACACCGGAACAAATCGATCAGTTTCTAGCGGATTCATCACAGAATGCCTACGAAAAGTTGATCGACAATTTACTGGCGTCCCGCCATTTCGGTGAGCGCTGGGGACGCCATTGGCTGGATGTGGTCCGCTATGCTGAATCCAGCGGTGGAGGCCGTACCTTGATGTTTCCCAATGCCTGGCGTTATCGGGATTATGTGATCGAGTCCTTTAACCGAGACATCCCTTATGATCAGTTTATTAAGGAACAGATTGCCGGCGATCTCATGAACTCGGACGACTGGGGTGAACGCCGACGTCAACTCGTAGCCACGGCATTCCTGGTACTCGGCCCTACCAATTATGAACTCCAGGATAAGGAAATCCTGGAAATGGACGTCATCGATGAACAACTGGATACCATCGGCAAGGCTATGTTAGGCATGACCATCGGATGTGCACGTTGTCACGATCACAAATTCGATCCGATCTCGCACAAGGATTATTACGGACTGGCCGGTATTTTCAAAAGCACTAAGGTTCTCATCCATTCCAATGTTTCCGCGTGGTATGAGACGCCGCTTCCGGTCTCGCCTGATGAAGAACCCCATTACCTTGCCCACGAGTCTGAAATGGCAGAATTGAATAAGGCGATCGATGGGATCAAGTCCGAGCTGAAAAAAATGAAACGGCAAACGGCATCTTCAGACAGCCTGGATTCTCTACCGGGAATCATCGTGGATGACGAACAGGCATCGAAGACCGGCAAATGGACTTATTCCCAACATACGAACCGGTTTGTTGGAAAAGGTTACCACCATGATGGCAACGAAAGCAAAGGTGAGAAAAGCATCACGTTCATACCCGAATTAACCTTATCTGGAGAATATGAAGTTCAGCTGGCCTACGTTCCAGGCAGCAATCGATCGACGAAAACACCCGTCAGAATCCATCACATGGATGGCACGACCCTGATAAAGGTAAATCAACGAAAAACACCGAAAATAAAAGAACGACTCACCTCATTGGGCACATTCAGTTTTTCCATTACCGGGGAACCCAAAGTTGTCATTTCCAATGATGACACCGAGGACGGTCACGTTATCGCCGATGCTGTTGTTTTTATTAACCTGGATGAACGAGCTTCGCTCAATGCCGTTCTCGCGGAATCAACCGTCTCCGAAGCTGTCAAGGTTGAGGACGAATCCAGAAAAGAGATGAACGCCAGGCTGCTTACCCTTGAGAAACGCTTGAAGAAAACAGATTTAATTGGACCGAAACGCCCCAAAGGAATGACCGTCGCCGAAGCTGACGAAATATCGGACATTCCCATAGCGATTCGAGGTGTGGCCCATAACAAGGGCTCCATCGTCCCTCGGGGTTTTCTGGAAGTGGTCCGTTTGAAGAAAACACCCACCATTCCTCCGGATAAAAGCGGCCGGATGGAATTAGCGCATTGGCTTACAGACAGTTCAAATCCATTGACACCAAGGGTCATGGTGAATCGAGTCTGGCATTGGCTGTTCGGACAAGGCCTGGTCCGAACCGTGGACAATTTCGGACAAACAGGAGAACGTCCCTCTCACCCGGAACTGTTGGATTACCTGGCAAACCAATTCATCGAAAATGACTGGTCTGTCAAAAAACTGATTCGCCGGATTCTGATGTCGCAGGTCTATCTACTCAGCACCGAAAACAATCCCCTTGCCATGAAGTCGGATCCGGACAACCGCCTACTCTGGAAAATGAAGCGTAAGAGACTGGATGCCGAAGGCATCCGGGATGCGATGCTGCAGATAAGCGGCAATATCCAAATGCAGGCATTCGGCAGCAATATCAAGCAGGGGACGAAAAGTGAATATGGTTATCAATTCGACAGCACACGTCGTAGTGTCTATCTGCCAGTTTTCCGAAATCAGTTACCAGAGGTATTCGAAGTATTCGACTTTTCCGACCCCAATCTTCAAAGCGGCAAACGATCCACCAGCACCATTGCCACTCAGGCTCTTTTCATGATGAATCACCCTTTCGTAATGGATCAAGCCAGAAACGCGGCCACTCGGTTAACGGCACGTGAAGGATTAACCACAGCAGACCGGATCCATCTCGCCTACCGCGAAGTGATCGGTCGAACTCCAACGAAACCGGAATTTGACTTGGCAACTCAGTTTATTGAGAACAATCCTCAAGGCATTACTCCTTGGTCAGGACTGTACCAGGTCCTTTTTCAAAGCCTTGACTTTCGATATTTGAACTGACAAGGAATTCTGTTAGAATGAAGCTAAGGGATCACTCAAAAATACCTTCGCCATTTGCTGGAAGCGAATTGGGTTTCTGGCAAGGCACGACGAAGGAGCAAAGCCAAAGCTCTGTGACTGAGGAGCAACGAAGCCAGAAGCCAAATCCGGTCCAGCCCGAAGGGGCGGG
>DUCD01000341.1:6525-7523 GCA_012959985.1 Verrucomicrobiales bacterium
TCTGCGGCGTTACTCGTCGGTTGAATCCCCATGAGGGGATACGCCCTCCTCGTGCCTTGCATCCGACAAGACGGCGCTCCCGCCAAATGGTGAATTTATTCCTGAGCGGTCCCTAAGAAGCAGATGAAAAGCCCGATAAGACATCTTCAATTCTCTAGAAGACAGGCCCTGAAGTCAATGGCCTGTGGATTCGGTTACCTGGCTGCGGCTGGTATGGCGACGCAGCAATCACTTGCCTCAGCGCCAAATCCACTCAGGGCGAAGTTGCCTCACTTCACCCCCAGAGCCAAACGGGTCATCTTCCTTTTCATGCAGGGAGGACCGAGCCATG
The DNA here is from genome assembly GCA_012959985.1 of Verrucomicrobiales bacterium. GTDB lineage: Bacteria > Verrucomicrobiota > Verrucomicrobiia > Limisphaerales > DUCD01 > DUCD01. The sequence goes on from DUCD01000341.1 coordinate 6,857, forward strand.
TAGACACTTTTGACTACAAACCACGGCTGGCAAAGGATAACGGCAAGATGCTGAAATTCGACGATGCCAGAGTCCTGGCAAAAACCAAACAGATCATCGATCAAAGGGTTTTTGCCTCGCCTTGGAAATTCAGGCAATACGGCCAATGCGGCCAGTATGTTTCAGAGCTTTTCCCCCGCATTGCCGAACATGTGGATGACCTGTGCTTCCTGAAAGGAATGCATACTGACGGGGTTGCTCACGGCCCATCAACCCTTTTCCTACATACCGGGTCCATCAATCTGATTCGTCCTTCGGTCGGTTCATGGCTGCTTTACGGTCTGGGAACCGAAAACCGCAACCTACCCGGCTTTGTCACTCTGCAACCCTCAATGGGCAACGGCGGTCCCCGTAATTACGGCAATGCATTCCTTCCCCCTCTTTACCAGGGCACCGCCGTGGGACGTGCCGGCATCGCGGCAGAAAAAGCCAAAATCCGAAATCTGATCAACCAGCGAATATCGCATGACGATCAGCGTCTCCAATTCGAATTACTGCGTGCTGTAAACCGCGAACAATTAGTGCGCAGTAAGGAAGATTCTGAACTGGAGGCCGTCATCAGTTCTTATGAACTCGCCTGGAGAATGCAGAGTCATGCACCGGAGATTTTCGACCTCACTAAAGAAAC
>DUCD01000341.1:7569-7877 GCA_012959985.1 Verrucomicrobiales bacterium
CGGAATCAACCAAACGATTGTACGGGATCGGGCAAAACGGCACCCATGATTTCGGGCAACAATGTCTGATGGCCCGCCGACTGGCTGAGTCCGGCGTACGTTATATTCAGGTCAATTACGGTGACAACACCAACAATCCGCGCTGGGATCAGCATTCCAACCTCCCGAAACACGCAGAACATGCCTTCAATACTGATCAACCGGTCGCCGGTCTCCTGACAGATTTGAAACAGCGCGGCCTCCTGGAGGATACCCTCGTCTGGTGGGGAGGCGAATTCGGGCGCACACCCTACGCTCAAGAGGACGGA
>DUCD01000341.1:7958-17016 GCA_012959985.1 Verrucomicrobiales bacterium
GAATTCGGACACCATGCAGTTCAGGGAAAAGTTCACATGCATGACTGGCACGCAACTCTGCTCCACCTACTCGGATTGAATCACGAAAAACTTACTTTCCGACACGATGGACGTGACTTCCGCCTCACCGATCTCCACGGCGATATAGTCAAAGAGATTTTCGCCTGAGAATCTAATATAATATTCAGAGGTGCGACAGGGGGTAGTTTATCGGGAGTTTTCCGCTTCAATGGTCCCATCCGGAAAAACTTCAATCGCTACATCAACAGCTACCACTTTTCTACCGCGATCGGTTTCCACGACAACCATTCCGGATAGCCTGGGCAATGGCTCAATGGTATGCTCTTCGGGTTTCATGTGGATTGAGAATCCTTTTTCATCAGGTTTGAAAACTTGCCCTTTTGCAGAACTGACTTGCCGTTGGTATCCGAAGAAATAGGCCGAAAGGATGGACTCATCGAATGAAGAATCTGCCCGTACAAAGCTCAATCGATAACTCCCTTCTTTGATAACACATTTCAATTCCCAACTTGAATCCGACTGCGGCTGTTCCTGCAGTATCCTGTTGAACGACTCTTTCCACTGTGAGTCAACCAACGGTTGATCAGAAACGGGCAATGTAATCTGAAACTCTTTGGTTCCCGGTCGGCAGATTTTCCCGCAACACATCCAGGTGACCCTGCCCTTAAGCACGACAGGTTTATCGGAAGACAGGATATCGGGAGGAGTAAATTGGATAGGCAAAAGCACTTCCTCTTCATATCCCCAGACATCGTAAACCGCCATTCGGGTTACCTGCGGAACCGGCCAGTTAATCTCGCCGGCGGACCAGCCTTCAGGAAGATCCCATTCAACCGAAGTCGGCAATCCAACAGTTCCGGCATTCTTCCAATAGGTATGATAACCAGGCAGCATCTTCTGATGAATGCCGATGAAGAATCTTTGCGATGGTCCAATCGCCTTCACGTTACTGACCAGCCGGATCTCGATCGGAGAGTTCTCAACTTGCTCAGCAAAGGCAGCGCTGCTTAGAAAAAGGCAGAGGATGCTTTGGGTGAGTGTTCGGTTTTTCAATGAATTGATAATCTGTTTAAGCACATTCTAAAAGTGAAGATAGGACGCAATTCAAGGACTATCAAGGGTTACATGTCGTAGGTTTTCCTGACAACGCACCAACGGCTTTTTGCTTTGCCCAAGGTCTCTGTGAATTACTCTGCCACCCGATGTGCAAATCCAATAAACTTAAGCATTGCTGTCCCATCACATTTATTCAGTTGATGCGCGCTGTAGAATAGGTCGAAGATCCTGCTCAGCGTACATTATAGATCCCCTGCCCGCTTTCATCAGATTGCTTCTGAGTCCTCTTTTCCCTTGTCGGCACCCTTGATTCCGAGCCGTTCCCTCAATTCTCCCAATTCGTTGTTGATTCCGTCTTTGAAGAAAATCACGTCTGCTTTGTGTACGATCAGATTGGCCCCCATGTTGATGAACCGCATGTGTTCATCAATGCTTCCCCACCAATGAATCCCCGCCCCAACACCTTTTGACCGCGCTCTGCTGAGAATGGTTTCAACGGCCTTCAGAAAATCCGGATGTCCGTACTGTTCGGGAATGCCCAGGCTGCAGGAAAGGTCGTGAGGACCGATCAAAACGGAATCGATTCCCCCAACATCCAGCAAGGCATCCAGATTATCCATAGCCGGTTTGCTTTCGATATTTGTCAGCAGGATGTTTCCCCGGTTATTCTGTTCAAGGTATTTCTCCAAGTCAGGCTCCAGAGCTTTCCCACCCAGAACATCTGTTAGTCTCCTGCCTTTCAATGGACGAAAATGTACGGCTCCATGCAGAGCAGAAACCTGTTCAGTGGATTCCACATAAGGAGCAATCACCCCTGCGGCACCATCGTCCAGAACCATAGTTGCCAGATAGGGATCAGGGGAAATGATTCGAACCAAGGGAGGAATCCCCATCAAACCATAGGTACGGCACATCCAGGAAACTTGGGTTCGATCCAATGCGATGTGTTCGGTGTCGATGAATACAAAATCCATTTTGCACCCGGCAATCCATTTGGGAACAAATGGAGAGGGTGAACTGATGAGAGAGCCCAGCACTGGATCTCCATTGTGGAGGCGAATTTTCAGTTCTTCAGAATTCATATTTCAAGTTCGGTTGCATCGCAGCTAGATATGGAATTGACAAAACAGGCCTAACTCAAAAAGAGAACCCGATCAGGACTTCAATACGTCCACTTCTCTTCTTTCACGGGTTGCCTGTATTCCGGCCTCAAGAATCGCCTGAGCATTTCGTCCGTGAACCGGATCACAGAGAGAAAACAAATCGCCACCGGATTCAATCGCCCAGAGAAAATGGGCGCTGGCGGACTGCAGTTCCGTAGGGCTCGGATTGACCGGCAATTCAATACCCTCCTGCAATTCCTCGGTTGCTTTGAACAATCGTCCTCCTTGACGTGGTTCCACCACCAGAGTGCCTTCCGTTCCATAAATTGTCGTGGTATAGGAAGATAGTTTTCCTACCTGAGTCCATGAGGCCTCAGAGGTAGCCATGGCATGGGGATAACGCATCATCAATAGGGCATTGTCTTCAACAGGAAGTTCACGTTTGCACAGGTTCCCCTGCATCCCCTGGACACTCTCCGGTGTTCCCAGAAGAACATCAGCCATAACGGCCCCATAACAACAGTAATCCATCAACGCCCCCGCGCCGTTTTGGTTTTCATCGAACAACCATTCACAGAAAAAGTCGGAACAACCGAGTTCCCGGGGACCCTGATGGGCCGCCCGATACTTCACCTGCCAGAGCCGTCCAATATCTCCCTGTTTTGCGAGGTGAAGGGCGGTCTGCAACTGGGGCCACCAGGCAAAAGGCCAGTTGACCATCAGAAGTCGTCCGTTGGCTGTGGCCGCTTCATTCATCGCAACAGCTCCAGACAAATCAGCCGCCATTGGTTTTTCAATCAATACATGCAATCCCCGGTTCAATGCCGTAACGGCAAGCTCAGCGCCACTCCTGTTTCCAGCGAAGATATAAACCGCTGTCAACTGTTCACGATTCAAAAGCTCCTCGTAATCCTCATACACTTTACACCCATAAAGGGATTGCACCTTTTCCCGCAAAGATGAATGGGGATCCACCGCAGCTACGATGGAGCCTGGCCTCAAGGCATTCAGTTCATCGAGATTACCCCATACATGGTCGTGATGAAGCCCGAGAACTCCGATGCGCATTGTGGTTGCCTGTGTCATGATTCAGAAGATTCCGTCTCATCACGGAATAGTGCCGCCAGAATTAGAAAGGCGACAACTCCGATGAGAGCGGTTCCTCTCCAATAGCCTCCATAATCGGCCAGCCCCATAGTAAGCCCTTCTCCAGTGAGCATCGAGGCAAGGCGACTGTTAAGCAATCCGGCAAGAAGCGGGGCTACCCCCATCATTACCAAAGTGAACAAGGTCTGGGCGGAGTGCCGAATTCCTTCATCTGCCAACCGGTCCACATAAATGAAAGCCGTGGCATAGAAACAGGCAAAGCAAATCCCGTGCAATGCCTGTGCCGCAACAAAGGCCGCAACCGGCAACTGCACCATCGAGAAAAGAATATACCGCAGGACAAAACACCCGGCACCCACCAGTAGAATAGGACGAAATCCGAATCGGGTTAAAAGCTTTCCAAGAACGGCCAGCATCAGGATTTCGGAGAATTGACCGATGCTCATCGCCGGCATGATATATTGACTCTTCAATCCCGCACTCACCAGAAAAGCGCCGGTCTGCATGAAATATATGGTGTGAATGATACTGATGAATAATGCCGCCAGCATCAACACCGTAAAAGACCGCTTACGAAACAGACTGAATGCCTGGGTTAAACGGAGTGCTTCCCCCCCCTCCTTCTTTGGAGGAGTATGCGGAAGACAAAAAATACAGAACAAGCCGTACAAAATGGACAGAACTCCGGCAACCCTGACTGAATCAATCATACGCCCGGGAGCATTGGCAACGGAGTCCCCAACAAGAAAGGGAGGCAACAGCCGAAAATGCAGATTCTCCTGCAACCAGATCATGGGAAACACCCAGGCAACAGCAATCCACCCCAGTGTACCCCAAACCCGAATCCGAGGAAATGCTTCCTTGGGATTCTTCAAGTGACTCATCGCCAAAGTGTTCGTCAAAGCGATGGTCGGGACATAGAAAACCGAAAACACGGCAGAGAGACATAACCAACCCAGAAATGACGATTGCCAAGCCGTTACAAGTTTTAGGATTCCGACACACACCAACAGGAAACCAAGGCACTTCTGTGCGGCAAATTTACGGTCACATAACCGACCGATGACAGGGGCAAAAAAGGCACCGACCGCCAAGGGAATTCCAATGATCCATCCTTTCTGCTGTTGAGTGAATCCAAGTCCTCCTTCCGCAGCAGAAGCCGTCAGGAATACCGACGCCAATGGAAACCAGAGTCCCTTGACAGCATACTCAAGGAACATCATTGCTTTCAGACGTGATTCAGACTTCATGCTTTAATCGTGATGAATGAACAAGGATCATGCCCTACTGCTGTGAACAACGAAAGAAATATGGCATCCATCCAAATTCATGTCCAGAGAGCCTGATTACAGCATCCGTCAGACAGTGAACCAATTGTTCTAAAAGTTCTGGAACCGTCCACACAACCCAAAGGAGGTGAAAAAACGAATGGAAAAGATGGGATACCAGTCATTCGCGACAATAAATGTTTAGTATTCAGCAGCAAAAAAACGTTCCGCAATGAAATTGTTTTTGCTTTTTGTTTTCATTTATCATTGAATGATATTGTTCTGAATGTGAAATTTAGACAGTCCAAATTAAAGCTTGGCTGAATTGGACCGTTCTCGGAAAAGGGGAACTATCTTGGAACCTGTAGAATGATGCTTAATCGATGAGCAAAAACATCTCTTCCAACAACTCAGTTGTGCAGGTTCTCCTTCTGGGTGATGACGCTTCCTTCAATCAAAAAGTCCAGGGGATTTTTGAAAATTCAGACTCAAACAACGGCCCGTCATTCAATATAGAAAAGGCTGTTGCGAGCAAAGAGGCTTTTGAAAAAATCAGTTCAAGATTTAAGAATGGCAACCCTCTGGATCTAGCCCTTCTTAACCTGTCAGAAGATCGAATCGAGGAAGAAGCGGAAATGACCGGGTGCCTATTGGAATTGGATTCATCCCTGCAAATTATCGCTTGTACTGAAAACCCTGATTCGGTTTGGGACATTTTCAATCAAATCCCCACTTTGTCGGATAATATGGTTTACCTGAAAAAGCCATTCGGTAAATCCGAAATCCTGCAGTTGACCCAGATGCTTTACCGGAAACGGCGACTTTCACAGTCAGAAGAATCGAATGCTTCGACCTCAGAACCGGGAGGGGGAGATTCCAGGATTCGAGAACTTGAGATTGAGAAAGACAAAATTAAGGATGAGCTGGATAAACGCCTGAAGATGCAGGACAAGCTGATTGTTGCTCAAAAGCTGGAGAGCATGGGTTTGATGTCCAAGGGCATTGCTCATCGTTTCAATAATCTACTTTCCGTAGTCATCGGCAATGCCGAATTATTGAAAGAATGCGTTCCCCGAGATTTTGAAGATCTGGATGTAATCGATAAAATTATTTTGGCTGCCAAAAAAGGTGCCGAACTAAGCGGGCAAATGGCGACATTCACCGGCAAAGACTGCAATCCGGTGGATCCCATCGACCTGAACAGGTTATTGAAGAATGTGACAAAACTCCTGGAAGCAACTGTCTCGAAAAAAGCGACGATTCATTTGCATTGTGCCGAGAACCTGTCAAAAATTTCAGGAGACCAACTGTATATTCGACAGATGATTCTCAATCTGGTCACCAATTCATTTGAAGCTTTGGATGGGCAGCACGGCACTATCACGGTAAGCACTGAACAGAAACACTTCCACAAGGAAGATCTTTACAAATGTTATAACGGGGAGAACCTTTTGGATCATGACTACATTTCCGTCACGGTAAAAGACCTGGGGTGCGGAATGAGCAAAGAGGTGTTGGACCGGATTTTCGATCCCTTCTACACCACAAAATTCGAGGGAAGAGGATTGGGGTTGGCGGCTGTCCAGGGAATCATGAAGGCCCACCATGGCACCATACAAATACATAGCGAGGAAAAGAAGGGAACCGAATTCAGCTTAATGTTTCCGGTAGGCAAAGAGATCGTCCCCAGAAAGGAACCCGAAAGCAAAACAACCCCCGTTGAAAAATGGGTGAAGAGCGCCCACATTCTACTGGTTGATGACGAAAATGAAGTGCGCTCAACCATGGCCACTCTTCTGAAAATTGTTGGATTCGACGTGGTGGAAGCCTCCGAAGGGCAACAGGCCATCAACCTGTTCAGGGACAGCGAACACGGCTTTGACATAGCACTTCTGGATATGGTAATGCCCGAGATGAATGGTCAGGAACTGTTCCATGCCTTGAGAAAAATCCAACCGGATCTCCCGGTTTTGTTCGTCAGTGGATTCCCGGAAACCGAACTGGACGAGAAAATCAGGAATCAACAGGGAGTCCGGTTTCTTGAGAAACCCTACTCCATAAAAGACCTCCGAAAAAAGCTTCAGGATACCTTGAGACTATTCAAATAAAGTAGTTCAACTCAATCGGCCCCTCTAGCAAACACCCGAAATCAACGGAAACAATATCGACCTAACAATCCTTTGTGAGTCACCGAAATAAACGGGCGTTTACCCTTATCGAATTGCTGGTTGTCATTGCTATCATTGCCATTCTGGCGGCCATGCTTCTGCCTGCCTTGTCTTCCGCCAAACGGCGCGCCCATGCAACCACCTGCCGAAACAATCTTCGACAAATGGGCATCGCCTCTTTTCTATATACGGATGATAACGAGGAAAAGCTGCCTTATGCCTGGGGCGTCAGCCACAACCCCAACGAAAACAATTTTCAGAATCTGCTGAAACCCTTTCTTGTCAGGAAGGCTTTTGATGCCGGAAACAGTACCGACACCAGCGATTTTGCCAGAAGTATCTTCCGATGTCCGACCCGAATATTCGAGAATCATTACCGAAATATTAAAAAGTATGCCGGCTCGGGCAATCCATGGAAAATCAGCTACGGCATGAATCAATATACCTCCGTTAATTTCCCAACCGCAGGAAGTCTTCCGTCCGCTGAAACTGCAAAGATATCCGTCGTTAAATTGCCGACTCAAACTCTTCTGATCGCTGATGAATCTTTTGAGTTGAATCACCCTGCCATCATTTTTCTGGGCGCTCATGGAAGCGGTCGCCGGAAATTCTACGATGTAGGGTTTAAGCACGGCCGCTCCCATTCTTCAGGCACCGCCAACATCGTGTTCATGGACAGCCATGTTGGAAGCATCCACAAGGAGCAAACAAACGGAATAGTGATGGAATTCAAGTCGGCTGTGCAAAATTTACGAGGACGCTGAGTTCCCTCCCGAACTAGACCGTGTGCTGCAGTCCTCGCAACACAGCAGGCTTGGGCCTTGGGCTTGGCTTTTGCCGATATTCATGTAGATGCCGGAATATCTGTGCTCCGACAGCCGCCGCGAGCAATGGCGGCACTGCGTTACCAATCTGGATCGCAATTCGAATTTTGGTGCCACACCACTTGAAAGAGTCGGGAAACGACTGAAGTCTTGCCGCTTCCCAATGCGTCAGCGGACGATGCTCCACAGGATGAAGAAACCGCCCTTTTTCAGGTTTGTAAAACTCCGTACGGATCGTACATCGCGCAGGCTCATCATAGCGCAGTCTCCCAAACAGATCGGTCCCACCCGACTGTTTTCGCAACCAGCAATCGGGAGTCAATTCAGGCGCTGCTTTCTGAAGATCAAACCGATTCCCCCCCGAGGGAATCAACCGATATCGCTTTTTTGATAGAGAAGTTGGCTTACGTGCAATATGGAGATCTGATCCCATGGCCGGTTGTGAATAAAGGTTGTCATAAAGAGGTTTCAGAGGGATCGGCCTATCCGACGAATGCAAACCGACCTCAAATGCCTGCCTTACAGTGGATCGGCGTCCGTTGGGTCTGGGCAGTGAGATCGGCCCCAATCGTGATCCAATGATGAATCCTCGTCGACGATTCTGCGGCACTCCAAACTCACTGGCCATCAACACACCAACGCTCTCACAGGTAACATGAAATCCCAACTTGCCTGCTCGAACAATGAAACTCTCCCCTTCAGGTGAGGCAATCATGTTCGGTACATTTTCACACACAAACACCTTTGCCCCAGTCATTTCAACGACATCCAAATAATACCGCCACATTTCCCGACGAGGATCATCACGACGGTTTCCCGTCAGATTGGAAAAGCCCTGACAGGGTGGGCCTCCTACAACAATATCTGTCACAATTCCCTCCGCACCCTCTTCCACGAAAGACTGAATATCACGGGCAACGCAGTGCTTGCCGAAATTCTCGGCGTAAGTGCGGGAAAAATCCTCTTCACGTTCAATGGCAAAAATCGGTTCGAATCCAGCCCACTGCATGCCCAAAGTAAGACCCCCTGCTCCGGAAAACAGATCGATCATTTTGAAACGTGATTGGGTCATTTCATTCTATTACCCGTTTTGCGGAAATTATCACAACCGAGTTCAACATTCCAAGGGAATACCGAACGGGGCTAAAGCAATTGAAGGGGGGAATTTCAACTTTGGAACCCCTCCGCGATGATGACTCGAGGATATCCCGAATCTTCAATAATATCTCCTCACCACTAAAAGGTTTCTGGAAATATTCCAGACCAAACTTCTGCATAAAGTCAGTAGGTATCACGTTTTCGTTGTCGCCGCTGATAAATAGAGTAAATACATCCGGTTCTAAACCTTGTATCATCTCGCAGTCTTCGTTTCCACTCATTTTGAGCATCAAAGCGTCCAGTATGACCCAATCCACTGTTTCACGATTCTTTTTAAATAAGTCGACAGCCTGAAATGGCACTAAGTTAAGACGGGGTTTCGATGGAATTTCCGGGCAATTGGGTCTGGGATT
>DUCD01000342.1:0-11108 GCA_012959985.1 Verrucomicrobiales bacterium
TTTTTGCTAACAAGCATATCACAACAGGGGAAGGTGGAATGATTGTGACAAATGATAAAAATATTTATCAAAAATGTCTATTATTAAGAAACATTTATTTTAATAATGTAAGAAGATTTAAACATTATGGCCTAGGGTGGAATTATAGATTAACTAATTTACAATCCGCTTTAGGTATTCGAATTCCCGAGTCGGTTTCAACTGAATCAATGCCTGAAGCGCCTGGATCTGATCCTTGATTCTTCCAGCCCGTCGTAAATAATCCACTTCCAGTTCGGCAACGGAAACCGAGGCGGGAAACCGATTCCGGGCCTGAGTCAACACCTCCTTCATGAGGTTGAGATCTCCGGTTTGTGCGGACATCCGGATCAACAGTCGCAATTCGGATTCAGACAATGCCCCGGCTTCGTTCAACAGACCCGACAACTGGTTCAACCGAGGTTGGAATTGCTTCAACTGTTTCAGCACCTGAAGATGTCGCGTCTCAATTTCAGAAATGAAATAATCATTCGGAGCGGCATGGAGCAATTCATCGATTAACTCGGAAGCACTTTGCCAATCCAGGTCGTCCATATAAGCCTGCCACAATCTTGAAACCAAATCGTAGTGATCGGGATGATGTGTCGTCCCTTCTTTAAGCGTATTCAACGACGCTTCTTTTTCGTCTTGTTTCTTTTGAATGCGCGCTAGAAGAAGAAAATTTTCGGCAGGCGCATTGTCGGATTCCACCAATCCTTCAAGAACGCCCCATGCTTCATCCTTTCGATCCAGATCAAACAGAAGATGAGCCATCTGTTCTTTCAGATCGGAAGCATAAGGGTCCAGGCGAACCGCTTGCCGATACTGTTCCAGGGCTTCTTCAGACAATTGATGCTGCTCAAAGATTTCAGCGAGAAGTAGGAACCGTGAAATATTGGGACCGTTTTCCGAAGCGATACCACGCCAAGCCTCAATCGCCTTTTCACGATCGGATTCAAGCTGGGAAACCAGGTATTGCTGCCAAAGAGCCTCCCCCATTTCAGCCCGATATTCCATAGACTCCGGAAAAGTCCTGGTCAGTCGGTTGAGGATCTGTATCGCCTCATCTGTCTGTTCGTTTCCGAGGTATCGGCGAGCCAGCAATTGCCACCAATCATAGCGATCCGGAGCCATGACAGATACCTTTTTGAGGTATTGAATAGCCTCATCAGCTCGATCGAGTTCACCGAAAACTTCACTCAGACGAACCATGGCTTCCAAATCCTTGGCATGATCCCCCAACCATGCTATGTAGTATTGCGCCAATCCGGGAAGGTCATCCTCAGCCCGATAGATGGATTCAATTCTTGATCGCAGTTCCTTGTGAATCCAACTGGATTCATTGACCCAGTTGAGCGAGTTCTCGTAAATCGAGATGGCTTCCTTGCGATTGCCCAACTCCAGTTCCAACTGCCCCAGCCGCATCCCAACGGTAACCTTCATATAAGGATCGTCACCGGCTAAATCCGAGACCCGATGAAACAGTCTTCGAGCATCTTCGAATTCCCCCATATTCATCAAAGCTCGCGACACTTCTTCGATGTGGTGGATGACATCTGGATTCTCATCGGCAAGCTGGCGCCATGCGGAAAGTGCGCCGTCTTGATTCAGGTTTCTTTCCCGAACTCGTGCAAGTTTTCTGAGAAGTTCCGGACGATCAACCGGAGAAGGCTTAAGTTTCAAGGCCTGTTCAAAAGCGTCTGAGGCTTCGGTCAGACGACCCGCCTTTGTTTCCAGATCTCCGATCAGCCTCCAGACACCATCATTCTTCGGCATTTTTTCACCGGCCTGACGATAGAAAGCACGGGCCAGATCATAGAATTCACGACGCTCGGCAAGCAGGCCCTGGAGAATCAGATAGTATCCTGCGCTGGTTTTGGATTCCCCCTCCAGCCTTTGCCAGCGAACGGCCAACTCATCAAGACCCTGGTCAGCAAAAAAATGCTGATAAACTTTTTCAAAAGCGATTCCGGGTCTGGGATTGCGAGCCAGGATCTGCTCGTATCTTGAAACGACCTTTGGAAGCGAATCCTGAGCGACAGCATGGAGAAGTAAAAATGGGGCGCCAAAAAAAATAAGGACCAGGACCTTTTTCATACTATGCATATAAACAAGCCATCGGATTAGTCTACCCACTGTTAACGACCCGGCGCCACCTCGGGCCAGCGCTTGAAGAATACATCCAAAACAAAAAGAAACAAGACCGCTCCAATGATCCAGGGCCAGAGAATTCTCTCAAAAGCCGCTTCTCTGTTTTCCTGAATCACCAATTCCTTTGGATCGGGATTGTAAATTCCTCCGGTTGTTTCAGCAATTTGCCGCAACATTTCTTCGTCCATGGATTTCAAAAGAAATTCATCCGGAAAGCCCACCGTGCTATTCAGGTATTGCCGGCTGAAAGGTTTGCCATTTCGTTTCAGAATAACCTGGGCATGGTAAGTCCCCTTGCCGGAAGGCAACCAACCGCCCACCAACCGACCGGGAGCACCGGTCTTCAACTCGATTCGGGACTCCTTTCCCGAAGGATCCACCAAGGCAACCTCCCCTTCCAGATCGGTCAGGAACCGCCCTTCAGAATCCACGGTATCCACTACAATCCTGAACCCGTTCTTTTCCTGTCGAATGCTGGATGGAAATTTCTGAAGGGAATCCGCTCTCATAAGTTTGCGAATAACCTGAGCCCAGAATTTCCCGAAACCTTCCCACTGAAGCCACTCAATCGCCCATCGATTTCTTGCATCAGAAGTAAAGGCGCCCACTTGCCCCAACCCGTAACGCCATGAAGACAACAGTGGATCTCCTTTTTCGGTAATCAGCCATGATTCAGAGGTCAATTTCGCCTTGGTCAGAACATACCCCAGCAAAAAGGGCGCTGATTGGAAATCAATACCACTTAGAAAATCCGCAGGTTTTGCCACGATCGGGAGAAACGGGGTTTCCTCCAGCACAGATTTTGAAGCCGTCATGGTTTCGCGGGCAAATATCTGAGGGATGCTTCGAGGCGTGTCTGTATAATAATACCGCCCGTTGCCCCATGAGGCGATATCCGACAAAAGTTGCTGATCCGAATCGGCACCGACAGCCACGCTGCTGACTGTAATTCTTTCAGCCGTCATCTGGCTGATGATCTGGTAGAAGTTTCCCGGTTGGGAACGCCCATCCGTCAATACAATGCAGTGTTTGAGTTTGGCGGGGCTCAGGCTGAGTCCTGCCAACGCCAGTTCCAACGCGGGCGCCAAACTGGTTCCCCCGGAGGGACGGATGGAACTGATCCGCTGATCGAGTCCGGATTTGTCTGATGCGGCCTGTATTTCAGCAGCCCAGAAAGACCTGTTGTCAAAGCCCAGAACGCCCACATAATCCTTATTTGATAATAACTCCACAGCCGCCTTTGCCGCATCCTTGGCCATCTCGATTTTTTCACCGCTCATACTGCCGCTTTTATCGATCACCAGGACAAGGCCCAGAGAAGGGTTTTCCTGCTGCTTTTCAAAATCACAGTGAACCGGAAGAATCTCTTCAATGGCGGTCCGATAATACCCTCCAAGACCGAAAGCCTGATCACCTCCTAGCATCAGCAGCCCTCCTCCAAAATCCTTCACATAACTCGAAACCAAATCGAGTTGGACGGGCTCAAAATCGGTCGCCGGAACATTGTCGAAAATCAGAAGATCATAGTTCTGAAGTTCTCCCAATCCAGAGGGCATTCCTGTGGCCGGACGCACATTCAAATCGATCCCTTCATCTTTTAAGGCCAGTGAAAGATAACGCGCCTGTTGAGGTTGATCTGACAGAATCAATACCTTAGGTTTCCCTGACGCCTGCACAAAAGTCGTGGACTCATTGTTGTCGATGATCGTATCTCCGGGAGCAATTATTTTCACCGAGTACTGAGTCATGTTGTCGGTGTGTCCTTTCTGAGTGAACTCGAAACGATTCAATCCCGGAGTGACATGAACGGTATTCGTCCCGGCAAGAAAACCATTCCGGAACAACTGGATCTCAGCATCCTGCTCTCGATTGCTGATAATTTCGGTCGTCACCCGGAACGGCTCGGATTCCTTGACCTGATTAGGGGCTGATACAGAACGGACCAGCACTTCGGCTGCATCGGGAGGTTTGATGGGAACGGTGTGAATTCTGACACCTTTGGCAAGCAACGGTTCCAGGGAATCAAGAACATGCCCAACGGTCTCTCGTCCATCGCTGAACAACACGGCGCTCTTGACATAGCCCACCGGGAAAGAGGCTTCGGCATAACGAAGTGTTTTTTCCAAGTTGCTTATGGTGTCGTTCAGCATCCGCGGAACCACTTCCTCCAACCGTCCATCATCCATGACCTTTCGGCTTTCTCCAGCAAACAGAATCCAGGCTTCAGAATCCACTCCACCGCTGCTATTGACGGTATTGACAAAATTCGTGGCTGAATTCATGGCCTCTTCACCGACACTCCGGCTTCGATCAACAATCCAGAAATAGTGCTTACGCGGTGTGGTGGAAAGGCTTCTGGGGTCCATCAATGCCAGGACCATCAGGATCAGCATGAGACAACGCAATTTCAGATTGAGACGTTTACGGCGATCGGAATGAGGAGAAAGAGATCGCCAGTGCCAATACCAGATGGGAATCAATCCGATAAGACCGAGTAATGCCCAGGGTTCTAAAAATTCTAAATGCATGAGCGTCTACTCTGTTATCCTTCGAGTGAAGAGAAACCATTCGGAAAGAATCCAGACAATACCCAGAATCAGAAACCACCACCACAGTGGAATAACCGTCCACCAACCAAGACCTTGAGGTCCTGTATTGCCAGTTTCCCCAATATCAATCTGCCCTATTCCAGTGCCTAGAACCGATCCAAGTTTCGATTCGGATTTTCCGGGAAGATCCGCTTTCATCATCTCTTCGCCCTGTCGCAGAGACTGTACAAGATTGCCGATGAGGATCGGGAAAGCCGTTCGCAATACCAAGTCCGATTCCGTCAAATCAAAGGGAAGCACCATCCATTTACGGGATTCATCCCATCGTCCAAAGATGATGGGACGACCAAAACTTTCGACAAAGACCTCATTCCCCGGAGCGGGATCATAGAGTGAAAACTTATTGAGCCGAATGCTACTGAAGTCCACAAACCGCATGGAGTCACCTTCTCTTTTCCAATCCGAAACAATCGGTTTGTCGATAGTCTCCTGAAAAACTCCCCAGAACCCATTGGTCTGAGGATGTATGAGAAGCGATGGGATATCTTTGTATTCATCTGTCGGGGCGGAATTATAATAGATTCGCAAACCGGCGTTGGCATTTGTGTTGGTGGATTCTGCAGAAATTCCGGTCCTGTCAATTCGCCTCCATTCCACCTGGTTCAATGAATTCAAGACAGCTTCCAGAAACCCGGTCGCTTCTGAAACCAAATCAATCCGAACTGTTTTCAAAGGATTCATTTCCACCTCCGCCTGATTATCCAAAAGAAAATCGTCGGTTTCGAACCCTTCCAATCGCACGGTAAACCGGGATTTTTGCTGGGAACGTGCTTCCCATTGGCGTTTCCACACTTCACCTGGCTTTAGCCCAAGAGGAATGGCATCGATCAATCGATCATCTTGGAACAGCTCCAATGAACCCGAAACAGGCCGGTCTCCTGAATGTTCGACTTCCGCAATCAAATGATAGTCTCCGGAGGAAACCAAGGAGCGCCTTATGGCAAATATTGTAATTCCCGTATTCCCCACGGCATCGCCGACTTGATGAATCCGGATCGATTCCAACAGAGTCTTGTCAGGTTTTGAATCCCAGACACCGTCGGTGAACAGGACCACTTGATCGGGATGTTCTTCCCCCGCCAGATCAGAAGCCAATTCCAATGCGGGCCGAACATCCTGATCGGCGATAGTCAATTCAGCCGATTCCAGCGCATCGCGAAGCAGACTTTTCCGACTGGTCAAGCCACTCAGAACCTGCGGAGGATCGGTGGCGAGAATCAATGCCGCTTCGTCGAAAAACCTCATCTGTGTAATGCGACGATCCACCAGTTTCCGGGCGTTTTCCCATCGGGTGGTATTGCCTTCCCGGGCCGCCATGCTCGGGCTGGGATCCAGGACCAGAACAAGCGATTGTTTTTCGGACGATTGCCACCACGGCAGGGGGCGACTCAACGCCAAAATCAGCAGCAGCAGAAACAAGATCTGAAGCAAAAGAGAAAGCCATTTGCGCAGACGGCGCCACAGAGGGGAATTGTGAACTTTCGGAGACAACTGATTCCAGAACAGGAGTGTGGTTGCCGCCTTTGTTCTCAATCGGGAACGGATCAGATAAAAAAGAATCAGGGGGATGGCGAGCCAAAGAGCAAACCAGGCAGAAGGCCACATGAAATTCATCTGACGAATCCCCCTTTCATGAGAGATTTCATCAGTAGATCAGGGACACTGACTCGAGTATCGGCCTGGATCAAGGAAATCTGGTAGCGGTGACAATAGCGTTGAATTTCTTCCTGGTAGGATGAATGTCGTCGTCGGTATTCACGGATCAGGGCTGCATCTACGATCACCTTTCTTCTTTCATTGGTCTCGCAGTCACTCAATTCGTATTCACCCACTTCTCCGGCTTCCGATTCAGTCGGATCCATAATCTGAATAACAGCAATCTCCTGTTTGGAATACCTCAAACGATCCAGAGCCTGCAATGCATCCTTGAGGTCCGATCCCCATAGGTCACTGATCCAGATGGTCAGGCCGCGTTTGGGTTTGGAAGCACACCAGCTACTCATGAGTTTCTTCATGCTGACAGTACTCTGAGAAATCGGACAACGTGCCAGGTAACGAAGCAAGGGAAGAAACCGGTGTCGCCCTCTTGCGGGCTGCCATTCCAACCAGCCCTCAGATCCCATGGGAATCACGGCAACCCGATCCAGGTTGGCCAATGCGAGAAATGCTAATCCTGCGGCGATCTGGCGGGAATAATCGAACTTCACCGGATGGCCGAAATCCATGGAAGCAGAACTGTCGAGAAGCAGGTGAACATAAAGGTCTTCTTCTTCGATGAAGAGCTTCAGGACCAGTTGCCTCCAGCGGGCAAAGGCGTTCCAATCAATATAACGCCAGTCGTCTCCGGTGACAAATGGCCGGTACTCGGCGAATTCAATACTGGATCCCCGTTGATGACTGCGACGCTCCGATCGCTGTTTTCCTTTGACGAGATGGCGTGTTGCCAAACTCAATGACTCCAACCGTTTGAGTAGTTTGGAGTCGAAGAGTTCATCTGCGTCAGTGGATATCATGCGGAAGCAACAAGCCGATTGGTAATCGGATAAAACCGAAGAAAGAGAATCCAGTTCAATCTTTCTGCCACTCCTTCTGCTGTTTGAGAATCAGTTTATCGAGCAGAGAATCCGCATCCAATCCGTCTGCCTGAGCTTCAAAATTCAACATGACTCGATGTCGTAAAACCGGGAGAGCAACGGCGATGATGTCTTCACCGGACACATGAAACCGGCCTTGAAGAATGGCGTGAATCTTGGCGGCAAGGATGCAAGCCTGCCCAGCCCGGGGACTGGCCCCATAGCGAACATATTGCTTAATATCGGGATCCGCATATTTAGACTCAGGATGAGTGGCTGATACCAGTCGGACCGCCTGCCTTTTGATGGAGGGTGCCACCGGCATTTCCCTGGCCAGTTGCCCCATTTTCAATAAATCTGCTCCAGTGAACACTTTCTGGATTTCCGGTGTCTCTTTTTCCGTGGTTCGATCCAGAATTTTTTCAAACTCGTCCTCGCTGGGATAGGGCACGATCAACTTGAAGAAGAACCGGTCGAGCTGGGCTTCCGGAAGAGGATAGGTCCCTTCCATTTCCAAAGGATTCTGAGTCGCCAATACAAAAAACGGTAGATCCAGAGATTTGGTTTCGCCGGCAACGGTGACCGTCTTTTCCTGCATGGCTTCCAATAGCGCACTTTGAGTTTTTGGAGTGGCCCGGTTGATTTCATCTCCCAACAGCAGATTACAGAAAATCGGCCCGGGAGAGAACTCAAACCGGGAGTGGCCGGAAGCATCTTCGATCAGGATGTTGGTTCCGATCAGGTCTGCGGGCATCAGGTCCGGGGTAAACTGAATACGTTTGAATTGCAGGCTCAGGGCCTGAGAGATAGAACGAACCAGCATGGTTTTCCCCAACCCCGGCACACCTTCAAGCAGGACATGTCCTCCTGCAATCATCGCCATCAGAGTGTGCTCGATAATTTCGTCCTGCCCGACAATCAGTTTCTGAATTTCTGCCTTCAGAGTTCGGAATTGCCGTCGAAACTCCTCAAGATCTACAGAAAGAGCTGAACGTTCCCCTCCTGTCTCCTGTTTGGAGTTAAATTCATAGACGATTTTCTTGTCTTCCTGTTCTTTTTCTAATTCCTTCATCCTCTATTCGTTCGGTCGAATCGATTCGAAATACCGCTTAATTGACTGCCGGTGTGAAAACGGCAGGTTTTCATTTTCAATAGCCTGTTGCGATTGCTTTTCATACCGGCGAAACTGAGCCTGACTGATACCGGAGTTCCCCTCTGCCCGGCCTTCTTCAGCTCGCAGAGTAAAGGTCTCCGAATCGCCTTCGCCAAGCATTCCCTCCACTTTAACGAGGACCCGGTTGCTTCCAAGTTGGGTTGGATCCCCGAAAGGATTATCTCCATCGGCGCTACCGGCTTGAGACCCAGGTTTATCCGAAGGCTGCCTTCCGGCCTGAGCCTGCATGGACAAACCCTGCCCGATATTCATTCCCTTTCCAAGCTGACTTTTTGCCATGCCCAATTGTTTCATCATTTTCTGCAACCCCTGTTGCTGTTTATCCGCTGCCGACTGTTGTGCCAACCGGCGCCCCATTCGATCCATTGCCTTGCTCATCGGATCGGAAGAGCCGCTCTTGGCACCTTCTTTCATGCCTTTCATTACCTGGGCCATATCCTTGTCCTGCTGCTGCTGAAACTTTTCCTCCAACTTGGAGAACCGTTCTGCGGCAGCGTCCCGGTTCTTGGCATCCAGCCTTGGGGAATCCGAATCTTCGAATTCCCGTGCCGCTTCCAAAGCCTCAGCAAGCGCTTTTTCAAACTCCTTTTTTCGCAATGCGGCAGCGAGACCGCTTAATCCCTCGACGGGTTCAAAAGCTTCCGCCAATTCGGAAGCAGCCGATTCGAGTGATTGGGCATTCAATTCAGCGGCCATTTCTTCCAGACGGTCTTCCATACGACTGAGTTCGAGCATCATTTCCTTGTCGGAAAGATCCCCTTCCTTCAGTTTCTCTCTCATAGGTGCCAATTCCTCCATCATGTTTTTCATTTCCTCTGAACCACTTTGATTGATTCGGCTCTCCCATTCCTGGAAGATGGCCTTGAGATCCTCAACCTTCTCCTCCGCTTTGGTGCTCTCCCCCGCAATCAGTATGTCATCAGCATAAGCTTGATATCGCGAGTTAAGACCTGCTGAAAGAACGATCAGACAAAAGAAGGCCAACCAGAATACTCTCGGAATCTGAACCGGCCAGACACTCTTCCAGTCAATGACTTTGAGCCGCTGAGCAGATTGCTGAAGCAGGCAATAACGCCACCCCCCTTTAACGAGTTGACGCAGTTCCATCGCAGAACGAATGGTATCCGGAAGTCCCGCCTTATGGTCCATGATGCGAAAGAGCCGTGATCGATCCAGTTTGGTCCCCCACCCCCAAGCGGTCACGCCAATCACCAGGAAAACAGCACTCACTCCAATAAAGGGCAAAGCAGAAAGACCAAAGGAAAGGTAATAAACCGAAAGGTTTAATAGAGCGGCTGCAATGGCGATGATGATCGTCAACCGAGTCAGAATGCTCAGACAGTTTTGCAGACGCCATCGGGCAACTCCTTGCCTGACCTTGCGTCGCAACAATTTCCAGGATTCTTTTTCGGACATCATCAATTCAGTTTTTCATTCAAGTTGCCGGGATAACTTTCTGCAATAATAAAGCGGAAAGAAACAGAACGGCCAACAAGCCATTCAGCAGCAGATCAGTCTGCGCAATGGCCAATGCGTCCACCAGAACGATTCCGGCCAGCAGCCCCCCGACCGTCTTTCCCACCTGAGGAGCGGATCTCCGAAAAACGTTTCGGAGACACCAGACGATCCATACACCACAGATCGCGGCAAAAACCAATCCCGTAATGCGGAAAGAACCTCCGTTAAAAAAGACACTGAGCAGAATCGGCCCTCCGAGAAGAAGGCACGGCCATGTCTCGAGCACGGGTCGACGGCTGCTTTCCTGCCTGGCGAGATAGCTCAAACCGATTATGTAGACCGCCAAGGCAACGGAACACCAGACCAATTGACCTAAGAACCCCCCCCGGTCTCCAGCCCAACCTGACCCGGCCGTTGCAGCGGTTAGATACAATACCATTCGGCAGACCGCCATGATCCATGGTGAAAATTTGACATACTTATGAATGAGATCATAGAGAACGATGAACCCCAGCAAGATGATTGACATTAAAAGAGTGGGTTTTCCCAAAAAGGCGGCAAGAGACAGTCCTGCGACAAACCAGACCACCGTCAATCCCCAAACCAGTTTTACAGAAACAACCCCTGATGGAATCGGTCGCTCTTTTCGGAATTGCCGATCGAATTCAGCATCGCAGGCATCGTTCATATACATGCCACCAATGTAGAGACAGGAAGCAGAGGCGCAGAGCGTCAGGAAAAACTCAGTCAGTCCCCCTCCGGCAATCAACCATCCGGCAAGACAATTGGACCAGACGGTCGGAAGATTGGATATTCGGCCCAAGACAAGAAAAGCCCGCAGTTTCTGCTTCAATCCCGGTAAACCACCCGGAATTCTCTGTTTCTTGAATGCGACTTTCGACAGGCCGGGATCCATAGCTCAATCTGCGAGGTTCCTGGATTTTAATTCTCGAAGTATCCAACGGTACTCCTCGACGAGCTGTTCAACAACATGACGACTTTTCATGGAATCCGGAAGCACCTCCCAAGTATAGGTTTCCATTTCCAAGTGGGAGCAGGTCCCTGGATGAGCCTTCAGGTAGTCCAGAGTGCCCAGTAGGTGATCGGAGGTGGTGTCATACAATG
>DUCD01000342.1:11118-11600 GCA_012959985.1 Verrucomicrobiales bacterium
CAGTACATCAAGCGTGCCCTCAATATGATCTGTGGTTGTGCTTAGAATCTGGTCGGACGGGTAATGCAATGGAATATGAAAATGGATACGCCACTCCTCATCCGGATCCCCGGAATTCCTGCGCGCCGCTTCCAACGCCGGAGGAAGATCTCTGAATCGAGTGAGCAGCGGATTATTTTTCTTCCTGGCGATTACCTGATGCAGGTAAGTATCTTCAGAAAAGGACTCCAGCCTCTCCAGGACATCGGGTGTTGGTCGGACTTTCATCGCCGAACTGAGATGGATCTTACTGATCCGAATATCGTGATGGGCAAATCGTCCGAGGGCCTCCGCAGGTTCCTCATACTCAACCGCCAAGTGGCAGGTATCGTAATTCACTCCCAGGCAACGAGTCACGGCTTCCGGGCAATCCGATCCCTCTCGAATCCGCTGAATAAGCTCCACGGTTTCAGTGCTGGTTTCGACCATACCCAGAGGCTCGG
>DUCD01000342.1:11610-16951 GCA_012959985.1 Verrucomicrobiales bacterium
CCCCATCCGAGCAATCCTCGTAGATGGGGTTCAATACCCAGATGGAGCGTTTTTCCTGATTGATCGCATAACTCCATGATCCGTGTCGCACAGTGATCCAGGTTTTTCCTGATTTCAGCAGAGTAGTTCTCATCGACCAGGAATTCCTTGAAGGATCCGGGAAGCGTGGAAACACTGCCCTCTCCTCCATCCGGAATCAGTGATTCCAGAATACGGAACAAATTCAACGTATACTCAAGTCGCTCCGGGGTGGCCCAATCCGGTCGGTAAACCTGCTCCTTTACCCGTCCTCCATGGAATTTTCCATAGGGAAACCCGTTTATGGTAAATACATAGCAATTTTCCCGATTCAGCCAACCTCGAAATAAATCAAGAGTTCCTGAATCGCACAGTTCCGAAGCGGCCCGGGCACTGAGACGCAGTCCGATGGCAAAAGGATCGTTCGGACAGACGTTTTTCTGGACTTCGAGGCAATAATCTTTCAGGGAAGCAAAGGTTTCCTGCCAGGATTCACCACGATGCACATTGGTACAGTAGGCCAGATTTAAGTGGTTGCGTAATTTCATGCAGTCAATCCAGAACCGAAGATTGTGGAGATGGGCGTCCGGGGTTAATCAAAGTAATTCCGCAACCTCTTCTAATGATTTATCACTCCAGAGGGAGTTTAAACTTCGGGCATTGCCCCATAAATCTCGCCGGATTCCTGTAAAGAAGCTGATCGATGAATTCTTCGGTATGCCCGCGTCGTCGCATTTCCAATGCGGTTTTGGGAACGGCAAGCGGGATACTGACACCCCAGTCACAGGCGGAATTCATCCAAATTTGCTCGTGTCCGAAATTTTCAACGATGTCGATGGCCCGGGGCGGTGTGCATTTGGATTCCGGATATAAGGTAATCCCAGCCCAGAATCCAGCGTCCAATGCAATCGCAGCGGTATGCTCCTCAACGTGGTCGATAATCACTTTTCCGGGATCAATCCGTGAATCACTCTTAATCAAATCGACAATCAGACGAGTTCCTTTCAGCTTGTCCTCCAGATGGGGAGTATGAACCAGAATGAGTTGATCTCTCTCTGCCGCCAAATTGACGTGTTTCTCAAGAACTTTCAGTTCATTTCGACTGTTTTTGTTGAGCCCGATCTCTCCGATTCCCAAGACATTCGGGGAATCAATGAACTCCGGAATGATGGAGAGCACTTCATCTGCAAGGACCAAATCTTCGGATTCCTTCGGATTGATGCAAAGCCAAGTATAATGTGCCAACCCGAATTTGGCCGCCCTTTGTGGTTCATATTGAGTGAGTTGGCGGAAATAGTCGTAGAATCCTCGGGAGGAACTCCGGTCAAAACCAGCCCAGAAGGCGGGTTCACAAACGGCTTGGCATCCAGCAGTGACAATGGACACATAATCATCAGTCGTGCGACTGACCATATGGGCATGAGGCTCAATATAACGCATGAATTCTATTTCCAGCCATTGGGCCCAACTTAATCCTTATCCCCGGACCAGGCTCCTGAGGCACCTTTTTCACCCGCAGCCACAATCGGCTCCTCAGTTGGATCACTGAAGGCCGTAAGGACTCGAGCCGCCCTTCCCGGTTGCTGACTCATCAATTCAGCGGCCGTTTTTCGAAAAGCGGCCATTCGGTAATCGTCTGCACCTTCATATCGGTCCAATCGATCTAGAAAAGCGGCCAAATCGATCAGTTTCGATCGGGCATCCATAAAATAAAGATCCGTGATTTCTTCGCGATTCATTGTTGTAAACCCCTTCTCATGGGTCGGGTCAATCCATCCTGCTCAGTGGACAAACCTCTGTCAAGAAAAGCCTAAACCTCGTAATTCGCCTGTAATTCATAGTATTTCTCCGTCAGTTTTGCATTATCCTGATTTAAAAATGTATTTCAGCAACACTCTCATCATTTTGGGAATGGTGTTTTTCTCTTAGGAAAGACATCAAAACGTCATCTGGAAAGGCTCAGGGCCTATGGTCCGAAAAACCCACTCCATCCCTTGCTTCAATTTAAGTGCATTAATCGTAATGAACATGTTTGGTCGGTTAGATTTACTCGGGGATACCGAGCAGTTGGAGTTCTTGACGGCAATACCGTAACATGGTTCTGGATAGGAAATCATGACAGATACGAGCGTTTCTTTGCGTGATTAAGAGCTACAAGCACATTGACCCACATATTTTCCATAAAAAAAGCGGACGTCCGTAAGGACACCCGCTTGTTTGAACCCAAACCAATGAGAATAAACACTTATAATAAAACCGAAGTAACAAGACTCAGAAGAATCCGGGAAATCGGTATTTTCCTGAATTCTAACAACACTAGAAACCAACTATAATGATTCGACCTGAGTGATGCACATCTGTTCAAATTAAATTCAGGAAAAAACTCTGGACGGGAATGATGAAATAAAGAGACAAAGCCTCCAGTGAAAATCAGGAATTTAAATCCCCGTGATGGAATCGGAGCCAGTGCCTGGCATATTGAGTTCGAGAGAGGTCGAATTCTTCTGGATGCCGGGACCGATCCGACCCAGGAGGGTAGAAGCAGTCTGCCTCGATTCAATTTAGTAGAAAACAGGGAATTGGATGCCATCGCATTGAGTCACTGTCACCAGGATCACATCGGATCCCTGCCGCTTGCCGTCCGGCATTTTTCAAAAACCGATGTGTATATGACCCAACCGAGTTACTTTCTGATTGAAAGGGTTCTGCATAATTCAGTTAACGTGATGGGGAGAAGGCGCGAAGACGAAGGCATACTGGATTATCCATTATACACTCACCGGGAAGTGGAAGAAATCGCCCATTTATTCAAAGGCAGGAAGTATAACAGTCCGGAATCCTGGGTCACTGCATCTAAAAATGGGAGCAATCCGGTTGATTCCCGGCTGGAATTCTTTGATGCGGGACATACGCTGGGTTCGGCTGGAATTCTAGCCAGTTCTGAGAACGAATCGGTTTTTTATTCTAGTGATGTCTGTTTTCAGGATCAAATCCTTTTGAAAGGCGCTCGATTTGGGCAAGTAAAAGCAGATGTTCTCATTTTGGAAACCACCCGGGGTGCCCAGGTCATTCCGGAAGGGTTTACCAGAGGTCTGGAAGTGAAACGTTTGAAAAAAGCGATTGTTGAAGTTGGAAATGTCAAAGGAACATTGCTCATTCCATCATTCGGACTGGGGCGAACCCAGGAAGTCCTGACTTTGCTCTCAGAAATGATTCAGGCTGGAGAAATCAAAGAACAGCCCATTTATATCGGAGGTCTGGGCAAGGTTTTTACTGATATCTACGACATGGAGGCTCCCAGGACCCACAGAAGACATCCGGATCTTCAATTAAGTTCCGCCTTGAACTTGGTCGTTCTCGGTCGAAACCAATTGAATGAAATGCGCATTAGAAAAAGCAGAATCTATGTCATGACATCCGGCATGATGGTGGAAAACACCTTTTCTCATGACTTGATTGTCAGGTTGGCCGAAAACCCAAAAGCTTCCGTTTTTTTTGTCGGTTATACCGCGCCCGATACACCGGGAGGCAGGTTCAAATCATCCGAAAATGGAAAGTCGTTTTCATTCAGCCGGATTTGCCCTGACCTGATTAGAAAATGTGAGGTGGAGTCTTTCGACCTGTCAGCCCATGCAAACCGGGACGAACTTCTGGACTTTGTCGGTCAAGTTGCACCGCAGACCGTTATCCTTACCCATGGGGAACAAGACGCAAGAGAATGGATCAACGAACAAATCAAGATTCGCTTTCCAAAAACCAGAATTCTGCAACCCTCTCCGGGAGAATTGGTCGAGTGCTGAGGAACAACATCCCGAAACATTCAACAAATCAACAGCCTCCTTCCGAAACCCATCGGAATCGTGGTTGAACCACTGAAGTTGAACCACCTGTGGGCAGATCTCGAAATTTGCCACTGGACTCAAGTCCGGATTTCATTATCGTCTGCCAAGGACTCCCATTTAATCCGTGAGGGATACAGGGGTCTTTTGTCTGGTATTTAGATTTATGACCGATCAATCAAATTCGGGTAACCATTCCAACCGTTATCGGAGAAGCTTCTATGGGGCTCTGTCGGGTTTGGCTTTATTACAACTGGTTGTGTTCCACCAGATCCTGGATCCGGCTCAGGTGCTCTTTTCGAACGATGCTCCTCTGGGTGTGATACACTCAGATGCCGGAGCCGCGGTGGAATCATTTTCCGGTTTCTGGCAGGATCTCAACTGGATTGGATTTCCCCAACCGTCTGCCTCCCCGACTCTTTCCACCGGCTTGAGTGTGTTGATGGGACCGGTCTGGTATTCCAAACTCTATGCACCTTACTCACTTTTTCTTCTGGGAATCGGATGCTGGTTTCTTTTCAGGCAACTCGGATTCCCTCCCATGGTTTGCCTACTGGGGGCTCTTGCCGCAGCCCTGAACATGAATACCTTTTCCAATGCCTGTTGGGGGCTCGGGTCCCGGGCTCTAAGCCTGGGCAGTGTCATGATGACCATTGCTTTTTTGGAAAGCAGCAGGGGACGTTATCCGATATTGAAAATGATGCTCGCCGGGGTTTCCCTGGGACTGGCTATCATGGAAGGATACGACGTCGGAGCCATCTACAGTCTGTTCATCGGAGCCTATATGGTCTTCAGTGCTTTCAATTCGGCCGAAAAGTCTTCTGGCCCCCGTTGGGGTCGATTTGCAAAAACAGCGATTATTGTCGTTGCGATGTCGGCGATCACCTCTTCTCATACCCTCATCACCTTGGTGAAAACACAGGTTCAGGGAGTCCAGGGGATGGAGCAGGATCAAAAGACTAAAGAGGAACAATGGGACCCGGCAACTCAATGGAGCCTTCCAAAAATTGAAACATTGAGAGTTTTGATTCCCGGATTGTTCGGCTATCGCATGGATGCCGAAAATGGGGGGAACTACTGGGGAAAAGTCGGCCGTTCTCCCGCATACGAATTGACCGGGCAGGGTTTACCACGCCATTCCGGCTCTGGAGAATACGCGGGCATCCTGGTTGTCCTATTGGCCTTCTGGGCACTATGCCAGTCTTTGAGAACGAGTGAGGGATCTCCCTTTTCGGGCCGACAGAAGCGCAACATCCAATTCTGGAGTGGAATGGCCCTTGTAGCCTTATTCCTTGCCTTTGGACGCCACGCCCCGTTCTACAAGGTCTTATACCAGTTGCCGTTTTTCTCTACGATGCGAAACCCGATCAAATTCATGCATCCGTTTCACCTATGCGTGATCATACTTTTTGGTTACGGCCTCTTTGGAATCTGGAAATCCTATATTATTAAACTTAGCGATTCGGATCTACCCCTTAAGAAGC
>DUCD01000343.1 GCA_012959985.1 Verrucomicrobiales bacterium
GGGTTCGTGGGACCGATAGCAGATCAATGGATCAATGAGCAAACCAAACTGGAAATCCTCGCGGTGATCGGGAGCTCCCGGGAACAAGGTGTTTCGACACGGCGCAGTTGTTCGATCCTGGTGATCGAACACTCGAGGAATGCCTGCAACATATCGCGGCGACCGTGGTAGTGGCAGCAACGTAGGAAAACTTTATCCAAGCGGGAGGCTTCAGACCGATAGTGAATAATCCTAGAACCATCACGCCGATATACCCTGAGATACAGCTAGCCAAACATCTATTTACCTCAGGAACGAGAGGTCTCCGCTTCGATTCAAAACCAAGCCATAAACGGATTGATTTTATTTCTAACTTGTTTTTCAGCAATAGTTTAATGGTGTAATCAATGCCAGGATGGCAACATCAAATTGACCTATTCGGGTCGATTTGACGATCGAAATGGTCACACGAATCATGATCTTAGTGGAAGGAACACTCCAACTAGCGGTCAAAATACTCCGCGGGAGCGGGTCAGGAGTTATGGAAGCCGTCCGATTACGCGTTCAGAACGTCGATTCGGAGATGAAACTGTTTACAGTTCGGAGAGGCATGAGTGTGTTTTAGAGCCCGCTTCTCGCGGAAAAGTGACTGGTCAAATCCTTTTGGCTAACATTATACTCCGCCCGATGCATCGAAATCTGTAATGCAGCACCCTATGGACCAAACTAATCCATTAATTCAACAACGATTGACAAAACTGGAAAACCTCAAAGAACTGGGGATAGATCCGTTCAAAGGTCATTTCACTCCAAGCGAAACCTGCAAGCAGGCTCGGGATCAATACGAAGAGGGCCGTCAAGTGTCCCTATGCGGTCGAATGACGGCGCATCGTGAGATGGGTAAAAGTCGTTTTTTCGATCTCAAAGACCAATCCGACCGGATTCAGATTTATGCGAAGAAGAACCTGATCGGCGATCAGGCTTGGCAGATATTGGATTTGCTGGATCTGGGTGATTTCATGGGAATCAAGGGACCACTATTCACAACTAAGACCGGCGAAATCAGTGTAAAAATGGAAGAACTGACCTTACTGGGCAAAGCCATTCGCCCCATGCCGGAAAAATGGCATGGTCTGGCCGATACCGAAACCAGATATCGGCAACGCTATCTGGATTTGATGGCAAATCCACAGGTAAAGGAAACCTTCATCAACCGATCCCGCATCCTGAAGGAAATCCGCACATTTCTGGATAAGCGGGGATTCATGGAAGTCGAGACTCCCATGATGCAACCCATTCCCGGCGGAGCCGCCGCTCAACCATTCGTCACGCACTACAATGCGTTGAACAGCGACTTCTTCCTCAGAATCGCGCTCGAACTGAATTTGAAAAGACTACTGGTCGGTGGACTGGATCGAGTTTTCGAATTGGGTCGAAACTTCCGCAATGAAGGATTGTCCCGACGTCACAATCCCGAATTCACCATGTTGGAAGTCTATCAGGCTTACGGTGATTACCGGTCCATGATGGAACTGACTCAATCCCTGATCTGTGAGGTCGCCCAAAACGTCCTGGGAACATTAACGATCGAACATAAAGATGCCGAGGGGAACGCAATTCGAACCATTGAACTGGACGGTGAGTGGAAAGAAATTCGCTACAAGGATTTAGTCAGAGAAAAAGGAGGAACGGATTGGTTTGATCTTTCTGCTGAGGAACGGATCTCCAGAGCCGAAAGTCTAGGGGTGGATCTTGGTGAGAAATTTGAGGATTTCGAAGTCAGCAACGCTTTATTTGAAAAGTTGATCGAACCGACATTAATTCAACCTACCTTTGTAACTCATCTTCCCAAGGAACTCATCCCCTTGGCGAAAATTTCCCCGGAGGATTCTTCCTGCGTGGAAGTGTTTGAATTGTGCATCAATGGACAGGAAATCGCACCCGCTTACACCGAACAAAACGATCCAATCACGCAACGCATGCAACTGGAGGACCAGGCTGGAGGAGAACAGCAGAAGCTGGATGAGGATTTTCTGGTCAGTCTGGAACATGGCATGCCTCCGGCTGGGGGCATGGGAATGGGAGTCGACCGATTGTGCATGATGCTCCTTGGACAGGAAAGCATTCGGGATGTCATCCTTTTCCCTCAATTAAAGCCAAAAAACTGAGCACTGGCTATGCCCTGCCCTCAGATTACAAGATGCTCTGGAATTGTAATGGCGGAAATCGAGAATAGGGTTCTTTAATATCAGCATTACCGGGTTCCTGCTGCAGGGCAGTGTTCGACCGGAAATGTGGATCTGGAAAAATAACTTCCGATTCCTTGTATTCTATTTATAATACAACCCATGGAAATCCTAGAGTCAATCCGGTTGCAGAACCCGCCAGGGGATTCCATATCCATTGCCTACAAGGACCAAAGCATCCATGCCTTGCGATATTATTTTGTTCCTGAGTTGGTCGATTCCAGTTCGTTCCGCATCCTGAATTCCGCCGAAATCTCTCTCGGTCCAATAACGGCTTATTTCCATATATTGGGAGAAAGCCATTTAATCACTTTTCAATCCAACGGGAATTCCTTCTCTGAGCTTGTTTCCTGCAGTCTAGAAAATCTGGAGATTGCCGATAGGAAAAAGACTTCGACCAACCACCTCCTCTTATCCGACCGCGAAGAATTCAGCTACCGATCGGAAGATCACGGTTTCGACTACCACTTTCAATCCGAAAAATGCTCGATTGAAAACCAGAGTGATTCTTTGAAGACGCTCCTCAGCCAAACACCTTCTGGAACTTGCCGCATTGAACAGGAGTTTCCTGATTCCGCAGTAACTCCCTCGGCATCCAAGAACCGAAACTATCCGGCAAAAACGATTGTCGACTGTTGCTGCCGCCGCATTGAAAATTCACAATCCCACCCTGCAGAGGACGGGATCCACTTTGATATCAATACTTGCCATATCTATCCTCAGGAACAAAAGTTCCTAAAAACTCGGACCCTTCTGAACTGGCATTCATTCCAGACTCAATTATGAAAACAACCAAGAATTTCCGGTTTTTCAATTACAACCCGATCTCTACCCCAACGTTTTGTTCCATCGGCGTTGCCATGGCCGCCCTACTCTTTCTGCTCGGCTGTGATTCTCAACCTCGACACTACTATTCACCAAGGACAAGTCAGGGCACGGTCACCAGTTACAATACGACCGCCACCCAGAAAAGCGCAGCAGAGGGCCTTAACTTGGCGGCACTCACCGAACTGGTCAAGAAGTCAAAGGATGCAAAGGAACTGGAGCTGAAGCTGAATTCCGAGACAGGAGATCGCATCAACAACCTTGATCTCAATCAGGACAACAAAGTGGATTATCTTAACGTGACTGAATACGGCTCCGGCAACATCCGCGGGTTTTCCTTCACCGTGGAACTGGCCAAGGACGATATTCAGGAGGTAGCCACCATCGAATTGGAAAAGAAACAAAACCAAGTTGAGGTGACCACATCGGGCAATCAGAACATTTACGGCAGCAATCATCATTACAGGAGTTCCTTCGGAATGACGGACTTTCTGATTATGTCCTGGATGTTCAACAGCATGTCGCGTCCGATGTACCATTCTCCCTACCATTACGGAGGCTATCCCTCACATTACGGCAGAGGCTATTCAACATTAAGCAACAATCAATATCGTGACCGATCCTCTCGCTATGCTTCTGGATCCTCGTTAAAGAAAACCAGTCTGACAGGTAGCCGATCCTCCATCAAATCTCCTAACGCGGCGAAATCCAGCGCTAAGGTCAAGGCAAGCCTGAAAAACCCCACTCAATCACAAAAGGCTTTTCAGGCACGATCCAGACCGATGAAGACTGCGGCTTCCCGATCGGGTGGATTCGGAAGATCCAGTAGTTCAGCTGGGGCCAAGCGATCCGGCGGTTTTGGTAGATCCTCTACGTCGAAGCCAGCACCAACCGTTCGCCGTGGCACTTTCCGATCCAGCAGCTCTCTAGGCAAATAATCAATCCACGCAAACCAACTCAACTTCTGATATAACTATGGAAAACGAATCAACTACTACAACGGAATCTGCTTTGGATCTTTCCGGTTATTTCGGATGGCAATCCATCGCTTCGGAAGATCTCATTCAAGGGTTCACCTTTCTCGCCTTAGTCCTGTTCTTCCTGTTTTGCGGGAAAAAGATTTTGGATGCGTTCTCCCCTTTCTGCATCGACAACGAGCTGACAAAAAAGGACAACAAAGCAGTCGCGGTTTCAGTAGCGGGTTACTTATTTGCATTGGGATTCATTTTATTCTCGATCATCAGCGGCGGATCACAGGGATCGTCACTCCTCAATGATATCATGATGACATCCGTCTGGTGTCTGATCGGGATTTTCGCCTTAATCGCAGCCCAGAAAATCAATGACCGTTTTATTTTCAAGGGATTCTCAAACCGGAAAGAATTGGTGGAAGATCAGAATATCGGACTGGGTGCGGCCGAAGCAGGGAGTTACATTGGAACCGGCTTGATTCTGAGCGCCTGCCTTGCGGGAGACGGTGGTTCCTTTTTGCAGGGACTTATTTCGGCATTCCTTTTCTTCGTCCTTGGTCAGATTGCTTTTATTGTATTTGCTGAAGCCTATGATAAATGCACCCATTTCGACTTTCAAAAATCCATTGAAGCGGACAACGCGGCGGTCGGAGTCTCCTTTGGTCTGATTATGGTCGCCTTTGCCAACATGCTCTCAGGCGCCATCCTCGCTTCGGAATCCATTCTATTCTTTGTTGTCTGGTGCATTTTCGGGGGCATCCTTCTCTTCGGCTGTCGATTCCTTGTAGATAAGTTTATTCTGCCGGGCTCTGCCTTGGATAAGGAAATACACGAAGATAAAAACTGGGGAGCATCCATGATTACGGGCTCAGTTTTCATCATCGTTTCACTGTTGGTCAATACCGCCTTCCTTTAAAAGTCGTATTGAATTTTTCACTATAAACCAAAGAGTTCACAACTCACGAACAGAAAGCCTCTCGAATGGCAGAAATTTCAGAGGAAAAACAGCAGGAGTACGCCGCTTCGGTTTTGTTGAGCAAGATGCGGAAGGAAGGTTTTTTTCCATCGATTATCCTGGAGGATCACGACAAGGATCTTGAATCATTGTTGGAATGGATGATGACTCGACAATTGGTGGAGATTTCTGACAGACCCGAAAAAGGGAAGGTATATGCTCCCAGCAGAGAGGGCCATTCCCTCTTGGCTTCCTTCGACAAAAAATACCGAGAGATGTTGAGCGTCTATGATGTCTTCTGCGCCGTGGACCTACAGGAAGGATGCTTTGCGTTTTCAGAATATTTCTCCATGGAAAAAGCAGACTGGAAGGAATATCTCAAATTGGACCGTTGGGATGACCTCAGATTGGCCGTCGCGGAGTTTAAAAAGATCAATCCGGTCGAGTTTGTATTTCTTAGTTTTGTTCATGAAGGCCGTTTTGACACCCGAAGGTCCGGATGGCAATTCGACTTAGTGCTGGGTAGCACTTGGGCTGAGATGATCAAGATTGCTGATACGGCCGTCAAAATCAGCGACCTGTCCTATGAATGCGAAGATGAACGAGTCAGTGGAGATGTGGTCATTCGAGATGTGTTCCGGCAGGGTATTGAATTGAACATTGCATTGAAACAGCAGGAAACAGAACTTATCCGAAAAGGAGAAATCAGACATCCAAGGAATCCCGACGATTCCATTGATCTGGATTCTTACCTCAATCCGGACCATCAGAATCCGCTCTGGAACTGACGATTAATGTATTGTTTCCGTTAGCGTGAACCGCATATAGAATCGATGTCGATTCATCTCCTTCTTAAAAAATTCTTGAAACGGGTGGCTTCGATGTCAGTTGGAAGCTTAAAATCCGAGATCATCAAGGTTTTTGCATTCACCTTGTTTCTCTATGTTTTATTCGGATGGTTGTTTTATCTCGCGGAAAAAAGTGCGAACCCGGAGTTAACCCTTTCGGATTCAATCTGGTGGGCAGTGGTGACCACGACTACGGTAGGTTACGGAGACTTTTTTCCGAGAACCTTCATGGGGCGATATGTCATTTCTTTTCCTTTGATGATGATCGGGATCGGAACAATCGGCTACCTTGTCGGTTTACTTGCTAACGCACTTTTAGAATATAATAACCGAAAAACCAAAGGCCTTATGGAAATTAAAGCTCAAAATCATGTGATCATCTGCAACTTTCCAAATCCTGAGAAAATTCTGGATGTCATGGAAGAGTTAAGGGCTTTATCTGATTTCACGGAAATCCGATTCGTTCTCATCACCGACCAAATCGCCCAGTTACCCGAAGAACTCAAAAATAAACATCTGGATTTCGTTCATGGTAACCCGACCCAGGAAAACATCCTCAATAAAGCCAAAGTTCTCGATTCTGCAGGAGTTTTCATTCTGGCATCGAACCCTAATGACCTGGCCTCAGACGAACGGACTTTTGCAATCGGCACCGTCATAGAAACTATGTCGAAAACCCACAATATGCCGGTCAAAACAGTGGTGGAATTGGTGAGCAATAAAAACCTCGGCTTTTTGAAAAAGTCGGGAGTTGACAGCATCATTTCAGCAGAGGGAATCAACAGTTGTCTGCTGGTTCAGGAATTCCTGAACCAAGGGATTTCGGAAGTCTTTTCCCAACTGCTCAGCAATTCAGTGGGTTCCCAATTCTATATTTTTAAAACCCGTCTGAAAGGAAGAAAGGTCAGCGATATCCAGCAGGCCGTCCTCCGCCATGAAACCAATATGCAGGTCATCGGACTGATCAAGGGAAATCAACAAATTCTGAACCCCGCTAAATCGGTGGTGATCAACGAAGGAGATCAATTGATCATGCTCGCTGAAAACCGAGAGGACTTTGAATCCATTCAAAACGACATTCTCGCGACAGAGCCCTGAATCCCCTTCCTATACAAACTTTATTCCCAGTTATAAACTATCCTTAACCTAATCCAAAACCCTATGACCGAAATCTACGTCAGCACACAAAAGGACAATCCTCTAAACGAATTCCTGATAAATTATGGATTCGATGTGGAAGAAATCAACGAAAACATTCTCAAAGTCACCCGTGAGGACGAACTCCCGGTATTTATCAGTGTCAACCCGGAATCGCTGTATTTCGAAGTGGATATCTGTGGCACCAAAGACTTGAATCTGAATGAGGATTTCCTTTACCGAATTCTGGATCTGAACACCGAAATCCTTCCCGTCAGCGTTGGCATCAACAGCTCCGACCCGGACAATGTCCGTTTGGTTCTAATTGAAAGTCGCGAGACGGGACACCTGAATGATAATGAACTTCTGGCTGTTTTTGATGCCTTGGAGTTGGCGGTCGATCGCATGGAAGGGCTATTGGCGGAGAAAATTGCGGAATAACTCACCCAGTCCCATTGACGGATATAAAAGCATATACTATAGTTTACTTCAGGTGAATGAAACTAGCAACCTGGGCAAAAGCAAACGGATTGACCTACTTGGCAGCCTGGAAGCGCTACAAGGCAGGAACCCTTCCGGTTAGAGCTTGGAAAGGCGACACCGGAGCCATCCTGATCGACCCAGGCAGCACAGGAACATGTATCTATGTTCGAATCGATGCCGGTCATGACAACGTGACGAGCTTACTGGATAAGGCGGAAGAAGCCTGTTCGAAATTCTGCCGAAGCCGGAAATGGAAGATCGATCGGATTTTCAAAGAAACGGGATCAGGCAAAGACGATCAGAGATTACAGTTAATCCGAATGCTGGAAAGTAAACCCACACGAATTGTGACACTGAATCCGGATTGCCTGGCCGAACAGAAATTTGGGCAGGAATTTCTGAGCGTCCTCCTTCCACAGCTGGGATGTGAACTCGTTTATATCAATAAAAAGTGAAAGCCGTAATCCGGTACACAGCGGACTACAGAACACGCAACCAATAATTAAAGACCTCAAACCTTAAATAAATCATGAGCATATTCTCTCGCATCTTCAAAATAGGCCAAGCCAAAGTCAACAAGGTCGTAGATGGTCTCGAAAAACCGGAACTGATGCTGGATCAGGCAATTCGGGATAAAGGCGAACAGATTCGGGATGCTAAACGAGCCTTGCAAAGTGTCATTGCGACGGAACGTCAGTCAAAATCTCTTCTGAACAAAAGTCGGGAAGAAGCGGCGATGTGGGAAAAGAAAGCCGAACGTGCCATTGCAGCCGGCAAGGAAGATCTGGCAGTCAAAGCATTGTCCAGAGCCGAACAGGCCTCCTCCCAGGCATCCTCTATGGAACCGAATTGGCAAGGACAGAAAGCCAGCATCGATAAGCTCAAAGCCGACATCCAGAAAATGGAAGATGGTCTGAGTGAAATAAAACGGAATAAGGATTTCATTATTGCGCAAAGCAAGACCGCCGAAGTAAAGAAACAAATTCACGAAGCCAGAGCCAAAGCTTCTAAAAACAATAGCGTTGACGATTTAATGTCAAGAATGAAGGCCAAAGCAGAACGTTCGACCTTTGAAGCCGAAGCTGCTGAAGAACTGGCCGACACTTTCGACGGCTCAGACAGTCTCGACAAAGAGTTTGATGAACTGGGACAAACTTCAGCAAGCGTCAGTGTCCAGGAAAAACTGGCAGCCATGAAATCACGTCTCGGCAAAGCCTGAGTAATTTTCGGTAAGGCTTACTATCCCCGGCGCGCCGTGAACTGAAATTCCGGCGCGCTGTGCATTGGGGTTTGAACAAACTCAACTTCAATCAAACGGCGCGCTGGGGCTGCACCCCAGCAAATTTACTGAAGTGAGGACTTCAGCTTCAGATACCAGTTTCCGTTTTCCTTTTTCCAATAAAGCATTACATCGATCTGCTTTTCCTCCTGAGTATTGAGAACATGTGCCAGACATTTCGTTTTGACTCGACCCAATACATCGGATGAGTCGATTTCTCCAAAAAGAATATCCACATTCTGAATATCCAGGTTTTCCGGTTTGACGAAAAAAAGCCGTTCGATCATGTCAGGGATATCCGCATCCTTTTGATCTTCCTCACTGTGAAACTGAGCGGCTTCTCCGAATTCCTTGAATTGAATACATTCAAAGAAGCGTTTGCTTTTCTCAATGATAATGGCTCTGTCCCCTCCATATCCCGGAATGGAATCCGTCATATAAAAGAAGCCTCCTAAAGAAAAGATCAGTAGAAATATAAAAATGAAAGCCAGCTTTTTCATAATGTGTAATCTTCGAGTGTTCTCTGATGGTTCAGACGCAAGAGCCTACCATTCATCAAATTTCAATTTAAGAAATGTCAATCCCAGCAAAAGGCCGGTCATCAACAATAAAACGAAACTTGATTGAAACAAAATTCCGAATTCCAGTTCATCCCGGATGGTCTTCAAGGCATCGAAACTCCATTTAATGATCGTGCAGTTTTCGATTTTTGCAGGGATCTTCTTGTCGATATTTTCCCGAAGGACGAATTCAGAAAAAATGATCTGTGGAATCAATACGATCGGGACGGTAATCCCAGCAGACTGGGCGGACTTGGAACAGGCTGAAATAAACAAGCCCAATGCAGCCGATGTCACCGATGTCAGCCATAGGAGAAAAAAGAGTGCCAATAAAAAATGGATACCTGAAGGAAGTCTCATGAGTTTGCCTTGCACCATCAGCAAAAGAATAACCTGGATCGCTCCGAAAACAGACATCACCGTAAGCTTCGAGAGGATGTAGGCCCGGATATCCAGAGCGAACATGCGTTCCCTTTCGTAAACAGGCCTTTCCTTAACGATCAGGGCGAATGTATTCATACAGCCCATCCAAACGAAGGCCAGAGTCATGATGAAGACGGCGGGATCCTTCAAATCTTCTCCTTTCCAACCCCACCCAATGAAATATCCAATCAAGGGAGGTTGAGCAAACAATAGAAACAGGGTAAATGGGGACCCCATCAAAATGGCTAGGTTTCTACCAATCAGAATATCAAGATGATGTTTGAAGACCGGATTCACTAGGCTCGTTCAAGGTGCGTTTAGTCGTCTTGTTGCAGGATAGGCTCGGTCGAAGTGCTGCTGCCAGCGTTCGGCTTCCTGGGATCGGATTTTTTTGAAAACTTCGGCGGCATGACGAATCTTAAAATGCGCGAGCATCTCATCCAAGAGGCCTGAAAAAATAAGATATCCATCCATCAGGAGAACCACTTGATCGACTTCATCCAGGTATTCCATGGAATGAGTTGTCTTGAGAATCAGTTTCCCACTTGAGGCAAACTGGCGAAGAAAACGAAGAAGATCCCCCTCCACTCCGGGATCAAGACCGGATGCAGGCTCATCAAGAATCAAGACCGTCGGATCAGCCAGCAACTCCACACCGATATTCACCCGTTTTCTCTGCCCCCCGGATAGTTGCCGAACTCGCAGATTCCGCCGCTCTTCCAAGCCCAGCGTTTGGATCATTGCATCCACTTGAGATTGAATTCCTTCATTGGACAATGCCGGAGGCATCCGCAACCGAGCGGCAAAATGCAAAGTGGATTCGACTTTTAGTTCCGGATGAATGATATCATCCTGGGGAACATAACCCAGTGATCCACGGTAAGCGGCTTCCTGAGATTCCAGATCCTGCCCATTAAGAGTGACTCTTCCGCCTGAAGGTTCATAGGTAGTGGTGAGGCACTTGATCAATGTGCTTTTCCCGGATCCGGAGGGTCCAATGACTGCCGCAATTTCACCCGATCGAAACCGCAGGGATATATCCTTGAGAATCCGGTTTCCTCCAGCTTGAAAGGAAAGACATTCCGATTTCAATACGAATCCACTCACGATATAAAAACATTACACGAAATAGTAAAATGTGAGTAGAAAAGAATCGGGACGCTTTAGCTAATCCTCACAGATCATGATGCTGCTCTTTTCGATGAAACGATAAAACACGTTCACCCTTTCGGCGCTGCAGCGATTCCGACAAAATTTCTAAGGAGTTGCAAGCCGACTTCCTGGCTTTTCTCCGGGTGAAATTGGGTCGCAAAAACATTGCCCCTCCATACTGCAGATACAAAACTGCCTCCATAAGTTGTGCGTCCAGTTTCAATTTCCGGTTCCTTGGGTTGTGGATAAAAACTATGAACGAAATAAAAATAGCTTTGATCTGGAATTCCAGAAAACAGAGGGCAATCCTGATGATTGAGCTTCACCTGATTCCATCCGATTTGTGGGACTTTGAGTCCGGGCTGATCCTTGAATCGGACAACACTGCCTTTAAAGATTCCAAGGCCGTTTGCACAGCTACCAAATTCCTCACTCCTTTCGAATAATGCTTG
This sequence comes from Verrucomicrobiales bacterium, assembly GCA_012959985.1. Lineage (GTDB taxonomy): Bacteria > Verrucomicrobiota > Verrucomicrobiia > Limisphaerales > DUCD01 > DUCD01. The sequence continues at coordinate 11,311 of DUCD01000343.1, forward strand.
GTAGCCGACACAGATTCCTAGAAACGGCCGTCCAGAATCGATAAATTTCCGGATACCCACCAAAAGATTCCGCTTCTCCAATGCTTGAATACAATCATCGAAAGCACCCACGCCGGGCACGACCAGTCCGTCCGCCGCATCCATTTCTTCCGGGCTGGAAATTCTTCTCACATCTGCACCGACAGCGGATAAGGCTTTCTCGACGCTACGGATATTCCCTGAACCGTAATCAGCAACGACAATCATGACGACAATGTCTTTTCTGTTCTGAGCCGTAACTGCCCACAAGCCGCATCGATATCATGCCCTTTTTCCCGCCTTAAGGTCACGCGGATCCGCTGTTTCTTCAGGCCATCACAAAATTGGAACTGCACGGACTCATCGGGACGCTCCCATGGTAGACCATCGACATGATTGTAGGGGATTAAATTCACTTTGGCATCGAGTTTCCGAGCCCAATCGGCCAAGGGTTTCACCTGATCCAACTGATCGTTTATTCCTTTGATGAGAATATATTCGAAGGTAATCATCTTCCCGTTTCGTTGTTGGTAATAACCGCAGGCATCCATCAATTCTGAAACAGGGTACTTGCGATTGATAGGCATGATTTTCGAGCGAACCCGGTCCGTGGCCCCATGCAATGAAATTGCCAACCGAAACTGTTCCGGTTCCTCGGCCAGACGCCTTATCTGAGGCACCAACCCGCTGGTGGAAACCGTTATCCTTCGGGCGCCAATTCCACACCCCCAGGAGGCATTGAGAATTCGGAGGGCGCCCAGCAATCCTTTGTAATTTGCCAAGGGCTCCCCCATCCCCATGACCACAATGTTGTCGATACACCTTGCAGTGGTTTCGAACTTTTCGGAACAATGTTCTGTAGATAAACCCCGTTCAACCTGGCTTACATGACGATGGACTGATATCACTTGATCGACAATTTCGTCGACGGTCAGATTTCGCTTCCAGCCGTCCAGACCGCTGGCACAAAATTTACATCCGTAGGCACATCCCACCTGCGTCGATAGGCAGAGGGTATTGCGTTTACTGGATTCACCATAGGAAGCAGGATTGGCTGGAATTAATACGTTTTCTATCAGGGAACCATCAGATAATTTCCATAAAAATTTCTGAGTGCTTCCGGTTGTCCCTTGATGACGAATCAATTCAAGGGAATGACAAGTAAAGGCTTTCGACAATTTCTCCCGTAGACCCTGAGACAAATTTGTCATTTGATCCCAATTGGAAACATGCTTTCGGTAAAGCCAGTCTGTGATTTGTTGAGACCGGTATGTGGGTTCCCCCATCCCTGAGAGCTGATCCTGCAAATCTGATAGACTCTGTGACTTGATATCAGGTTGCTGCATCATGTCTGGACGGGCATCGGCAATCATTTCAGATAATATTTCTTCGTGTATTCCTGAACCATTCGCCAAGTATTGTATTCAGGAGTCAAGGTCGACATGGCATTTCTGATTTTCTGAATCCATTGTCGGGGAACACCTAATTTGTCTCGGGCATAGAACAGGGGAAGGACTTCCTCAGACAGAACCTTGAACAGGTTTTCACTATCAACCCGATCCTGCTCCTCAATCGAATCCGAATGCTCGTCTTCACCAATAGCAAATCCATTGGTTCCATCGTATCCTTCCCTCCACCATCCATCCAGGATACTCAGATTCAAACCACCGTGACAGGATATTTTCTGTCCACTTGTCCCGGAAGCTTCCAATGGTCTACGCGGATTATTCAGCCAGACATCACAGCCAGAGATCATCATCCGGGCAACATGCACGTCATAGTTTTCAAGAAAGACCAAATGTCCCTCCAATTCGGAATGCTTACTGAGATGAATGATATGCTGGATGAACTTCTTACCCTCATCATCACGAGGATGAGATTTACCAGCAAAAATAAACTGAACGGGGCGCAGTCGGTCTTTAGCCAATTTCACAATCTTCTCAAACTGCTGAAATACGAGAGGAGCTCTCTTGTAAGTGGCAAAGCGTCTTGCAAATCCGATGGTTAAGGTATCCGGATCCAAAAGCCTATCGTAGGCTATAAAGTTTCCTTGAGTCAAACGACGCCCTTGCAGCAGCAGACAACGGCGAGCAAACTCGATCAATTCCCGGCGAAGAAGATAGCGAAGCGCCCACAATTCCTCATCACTTACAAATTCAGAATCCTTCAGTTTCCCCCAGAACCCTTTAGTATTGATTTCGCGGGCCCAGTCCTCTCCAAGTTTTCGATTCCACCATTTCCGGACCGTGCCTTTCATCCACCCTTCCAAATGGATTCCGTTTGTTACATGCCCGATAGGCACTTCATCCTCGGAACAATTCGGAAATAAGCTGCTCCACATCTGACGACTGACCTGTCCATGCAGCTCACTGACTCCATTTGCTGATCGGGACACCTTCAACGCCAAAACCGTCTGACAGAAAAGTTCGTGTTCATCCTCAACGTGCACCCTGCCCCACTGCATGAGTTCGTCCAATGAAACATTGAGTGACTTCAAGTGCTGACTGAGAGAATATCCCATCAGGTCTTTTGAAAACCGGTCATGGCCCGCCTCGACCGGAGTATGAGTTGTAAAAACACACTGCGCCTTAACGCGAGACAAGGCATCATTGAAGTCAATTCCTTCGGAGATTTTTTCTCTGGCCAACTCCAAGGTTAGAAAGGCAGCATGACCTTCATTCATGTGAAAAACAGAAGGCTCGATACCCAATCCTCTCAAAAGTCGAACACCACCTATTCCCAACAGGATTTCCTGCATGATCCGCGTGGTACTGTCCCCGCCATAGACCCGCAAGGTCAAATCCCGATAATGCTGTTCATTCTCTTCCCGATCGGCATCCAACAGGAAGACAGGACACCGCCCAACATTCACTTTCCATGCCTGAAAATAAACATCAACATCCGCAATCTCCACGACCCCGACAAAGGGCTCCCCTTTGTCGTTCAGGACCTGCTCCATAGGTAGGTTTCTGGGATTAAGGACGGTGTAGTATTCTGATTGCCAATTGTCAGGGGTAATTGCCTGTTGGAAATATCCCTGTCGATAAAACAGGCTGATTCCACAGAATCCAAGGCCCAGATCACTAGCTGACTTCGTATGGTCTCCGGCAAGGATTCCCAAACCACCTGCAGCAATGGGCAGTGTTTCATGAAACCCGAACTCAGCCGAAAAATAGGCAACAGGATTCTCCTGTAACTCGGGTGCGTTCTCTTTCCCCCATGTATCGGAACAATTCAAATAAGCATCGAAGTTGCGAAGAACTTTTCTGACTTTATCTGCAAGATGAGGGTCCTGTAATCGTGCCCGCAACTCGTAATCGGATACTTCCCGAAGAATGGCCGCGGCATTGTGATATAGGTTTCTCCACCCCCGGTTCGAAAGATCATAAAAAATGTCCTGGGCTTCTTGATTCCATGTCCACCAAATGTTTTTGGACAATCGATTCAATCCCGCTGTGAGTTCTGCCAGTTCACCAGCTGAAAGTGCCTTACTGTTCATAAAGTTTTGTTTTTCCTGTTTATAATATTGATTGAAAATGGGCTGGGTCCTAATGGGGAATGGTAAAGTTCAGTTGGCTTACAACTACCCCTGCATCAGTGCTCGGGGATGATCCGGATAGAAGATCAGCCAATAAGAGTAATCCTCACGAAACCATCAAGACGGTTCGGTCAATTCGTCAATGATGCGATTTCTGCCATCACCTTTGGCCTGATAAAGTTTTTTATCCGCAATTTCAAGGAGTTGATTCAGCTGATCTCCTTCATCCGGAGCGCAGGAAACGCCTCCGCTAATGGTAACCCTGACCTCGGGGTTCTCTTCGTAGGTCACCTCGGAAATACTTTTACGGACTTTTTCTGCCACCTCGAAAGCGGCTTGCCTGGGAGTTTCCGGCAGACCGATCACAAATTCCTCTCCGCCCATTCTTCCCACGTAGTCAACATCACGAATCTTCTGACTCATGTTCTTGGCAACCTTCTCCAATACTAAATCACCGAATAAATGGCCGTAACGGTCGTTGATTTTCTTAAAATGGTCGATGTCCACCATGATCAAGGAAAAGGGGCGACCGTATCGTTTTACTCGGACTAATTCATCCTTGAGTTTGGATTCAATGTTTCTCCGACTGAGCACACCGGTCAAATGGTCGTAATTCAACAGGTCCTCATAGAGAGCCTGACGTTCCAAAGTGGCACGAGCTCTGGCTCCGAGTTCAACGTGAGAGACAGGTTTGGTAACGTAATCGTCCACCCCCAGATTCAGACCCTCGATAATGTCATGGGCATCTGTTTTCCCAGAAAGGAAAATGAAAGGTATCAAACGGAATTTGGAGTTATTACGCAGACTCTTACGTAACTCCTTTCCTCCCATAACTGGCATTTCTACATCACAAATAATCAAGTGGGGAATGTTTTCTTCAAGAAATTCCAAGGCGATCTCACCGTTTTCACTGGTATCCACCTCATAGCCTTCCCGACGTAGATAGGCGGCAATGAAACCGAGTGAAATTCGGTCATCGTCTACTAACAATATCCTTTTACCTGATACTTTATTCACTTTTATGTCTTCCTCTAGCCTGGATCGAAACCGACAGTTCGGTTTTCGCGTTTCCCCTCACAGATCGAACTGGACGGATCCTTGTTGGCCATTTAGCTCCGGATTGCCGACAAACAGCTAAAGGATCAAATTCCCGTTCGCAAATCAAGACTGGAATCCATTAGATCCAACTTGAAATCTTCTTGTTTCCATAATCACCCACTAATTTCAGATTTTCTGGAAAGCGAAAGTATCGTATTCAAGAAACTGGTGATGCCGATTGACCTTGATCGCCGCATAGGTAAGTCCCAATCCAGCAGCACCTACAAATCCTGTCCCATACCATTGCTCCCCGGAAAGAACATTAATGCTGGTCAGAATAATATTCGAGGCCGCAAAGATGATGCAACTCCACATGGCATCACGGATTTTGTCCAAATAAAACAATACGGTCAAAAGCGAAAGATAGAAAACAAGCATGAACACACCGATCAAGGTAACACGAAAAACACCCGTCTGAACGGTGCCCAGATGCAATTGCGTGAGTATTTCATCGGCAAACAGCACAAGAACCCCTGTAAATAGACCTTGAACCTTCAGCAATTGCACCAAGCCGTTCTTCAACGCATAGACCATCTGAAATTTACTATCCCTAATGGCAGATAAGGGTTTTTATTGAGAACATTCTGGAAAAACCGCTCATAAGCTTGAGAATAATCAGTCTCCAGCTTGATCAAAAAAACCGACATTCCTGGAACAATGGATAAAAAACTGAGATAAACTGCAGAATCATACATCGGGGCCGCATAGAAAACCCCAAAGACCTGCTCGCTGATCGGAGAAAACCACCAGTATATGAATTTGTCCGACCAGATACCCAGATTCAGAACACCTGACCTGTGATGGTTTGAAAGCATGAAATTGAGGGGAAACAGCGAGGTTCGACCGAAATCGGAGCAAGGTATAAAGTGATACCGGAA
>DUCD01000344.1:0-5969 GCA_012959985.1 Verrucomicrobiales bacterium
TGAAACAACTGAATGAAAAACACCTGGAAGAACGACCGGGAGCACAGGAATTGGCAGCACGAATTCGGACCTACGAATTGGCGTACCGCATGCAGGCAGAAGCTCCGGAGACGGTCGACCTGAAACAAGAGAGCCGGCAGACTCTGGAAATGTACGGAGTGGGAAGTGAGCCGACGGATGAATTCGGACGGAACTGTCTGATTGCACGACGCTTGGTGGAGCGCGGAGTGCGCTTCATTCAGCTTTATTCCGGAGGGGGGCACCTTGAAGATACCTGGGATGCGCATGAAAGCATTGAAAAGAACCATGGTACTCATGGTCTGGAAGCGGACCAACCTATAGCTGCACTGTTAACGGATCTTGAAGAGCGCGGTATGTTGGATTCGACCTTAGTCGTCTGGGGGGGGGAATTCGGACGGATGCCTTTCAGTGAAGGAAAGGATGCGCCGGGACGTAATCATAATCCCTACGGGTTTTCAATGTGGATGGCCGGTGGTGGCGTCAAAGGAGGAATGACCTATGGGGAAACCGATGAATTCGGATTTGAAGCTGTTAAGGATAAGGTGCATGTGCATGATATCCATGCAACTATACTTCATCTTCTAGGGCTCGATCACGAATGGTTGACTTATTTCCACCAAGGAAGAAAAGAGAGTCTGACGGATGTTCATGGCCGAGTGATTCATGCGATTTGTGGGTGAAGAGGTGTTGGATATTGGTGATTACAAGCAGGATTGTATGACATTTGACAATGCGTTCGAGATGACCTCTGCCAGTGTGCGGTTTGGTCCGGGAGTGACCCGGGAGGTCGGGATGGATCTGGTCGAGCTTGGAGTTCGCCGGGTGATGGTCTTGACCGATCCAGTGATGACCGGTCTGGTTCCGGTTGAAACGGTCATGGAGGCGTTGTCGGATCAGAAGTTGGATGCCGTTCTGTTTGACCAGGTTCGGGTGGAACCTACGGATCGCTCTTTTCAAAAGGCCATTGCTCAGGCACAGCAAGGGGCGTTCGATGCGTTTGTTGCCGTCGGAGGAGGATCGGTCATTGATACCGCTAAGGCGGCCAACCTTTATTCGACCTATCCGGCTGACTTTCTGGATTACGTGAACGCTCCCATCGGAAAAGGCAAGCCGGTCCCTGGCCCATTAAAACCATTGATCGCCATACCAACTACGGCAGGCACCGGGAGTGAAACGACTGGAGTCGCCATTTTCGATTTGGTTGAGATGCATGCTAAGACGGGAATGGCACACCGAAGGTTGAAACCAACGCTTGGTTTGCTGGATCCTCAAAATCTACGCACTCTGCCTCCTATGGTGGCTGCCTCGGCGGGGCTGGATGTGCTCAGCCATGCTGTGGAATCTTATACCGCCTTACCGTTTAATCGTAGACCAGCCCCGGCGAAGCCACTGCTTCGCCCTGCCTACCAAGGATCCAATCCGATCAGTGATATTTGGTCGGGGCACGCCCTTCAATTGGTTACCCGTTATTTGAAACGAGTTGTCGCAGATCCCAGTGATGCAGAAGCTGCGGGACAGATGATGTTGGCGGCTTCCTATGCCGGAATGGGATTCGGAAATGCAGGGGTTCATCTCCCCCATGGAATGTCCTACGCGGTTTCCGGTGGGGTAAAGGATTATCGCCCCCCAGGCTATCCAAAGGACCCTGCAATCATTCCTCATGGGATTTCCGTCATTCTCAATGCGCCATCCGTATTTCGATTTACTGCAGACACTTGCCCGAAACGTCATCTACAAGCTGCAGAATGGCTGGGGGTGGACGTGTCGTGTGCTCATGCAAACGATGCCGGGAAAATATTGTCTGACCGAATCACTGAGATGATGCAGTCATTGGGCTTGCCCAATGGGCTCAAGGCGGTGGGTTATTCTGTAGAAGACATACCGGCTCTGGTCCAGGCAACGTTGCCCCAACATCGTGTCACCAAGCTGTCCCCCCGGCCGGCGGGTGAAGACGAGCTGAGTGCCCTGTTTGCAGACGCCATGGTCGCTTGGTGATCGATGAGATGTGGGTTCTGGAGAAACACCCTTCGATCCATTTCCGTATGGAAAAAGGGGGCGAAAAATAATCCCAAAACGCTTTCCTGGGCGGATGAGTTTTTTTAACGGGCTTGTGACAAATGGTTAATCAGAAGAGAGCGCTGCCTCTTCTGTTTTGGGGGATTCATCTTGTGGTTGTCTGCGGTTCAGGAACAGGGCTCCCAGGGTTAAGCCAATGGCACAGATTGCAAAAAATATTCCATTGGGCGTTCTGGAAGTCCACGGTTCCCATGGCCACGGAAAATGGAAAAAAGCCCAGTTGAGGCTGAAGTAAAGCCAAGTGGTAAAAAGCAAGGCACAGCGAAGAAAGGTTTTTCCCCCACCGGGTCTCTCTTTGCGATAACCGAAATAGAGGGCGATCAAAACAGCCAGTCCCAATGGTGCGGCCATGTAAATACCCCAGCCGGTTTCGATAGGAATCGAAGATTCTTCATAACACAGTTGCTTCAGAGTCTTGCCCGCAATGGGGAGCGCTGTTATGGGGAGTGCTAATAAATAGGGCCAGATACGTCCTGCCGTTATCGCAACGATCGGCAGGATACCCATCGTCAAGGCTAAGTCTGCGTAGAAATCCAGGTAACGATAGGAATAAAAATTCCAGGTTGCCAAGGCTGTGACATGGATGCCGGCGAGGAGCCATTCTGCCGAGTTGGGGATTTCGACTGGAAGGGCACCTGGGTCTGATTGGATGTCCCTTCGGTTGAGCCAAAGCCCAAGAGCGAGGATGGCTCCGAATACCGCTCCGAAGGTGGTTTCCATCATGTTCCACCAATTGATGTTAGCCATGCGATCCCATCCAAGGTCCTGGACAAATAAACTGTGGAAAGCTTCTCGATTCCAAGCGTGAGCAGCCTGGATACATTGTCCCAATGAGAATCCGATGCCTCCGGCCAGGAATCCCCAGAGAGTCATTTTCCCTGCCAGCGTATCCTTTTTTCCAATGGTTACATAAATCAACAGACCGGACAGGGCGAACAACAATCCTCCCCAACGTTCCCGTCGGGGTACCAGTTCGGTATCCGGTTCCCAATTCCAGTGGTCGGAAAAATAAAACAGTGGCAATTCTCTGGATTCCGGACGGAACGGTTCATTCACAAAATAAACACCCAGGAACAGAAGGAAGATTAATGATATCATCAACAGGGCCAGTTCTTGTGAGGTGTATTTCTTTTTACTGAGGCTCATGCCGAGAAAGGCTCCCGCGAATCCGATCCAGATCCCTCCCTTTATGAACAATCCCAATAGTCCCCAACGAAGCGCATCCCGGTTTCCGATCAAGGGGCCGTCATGGGTCAGGCCAACGGTTTGACCGTAGGTCATGGATCCACCGAATGAAATGGCGATGGTCACCATGGCGACGGCACGAGCAGCCGGTAGGGAGGACCACCTTGGACAGAAAAGGAATACCAGGACAAGGCTCACTAACAACCCCGCGATCATCGCGCCGGTTTCATGTCCGTACTGTCCGCGGATTCCCCAGCCCATGCCGCCCGCCATTGCCGAAAGTACCATCGCCGTCATCCATGATGGTCCCTGAAGGTTGTTCTGTACCCTTGTCGGTTGCGGTAGGGGTTCTGGTAATTGTTCTTGCAGCTCTGTCGAATCAATATCCATGCTTAGATGAGGGGAATAGGTCCGATCGATAAGGGATCGGTAGATCAAGGATTTTCATGGTGAATGATGAATGAAGTACCATAGTATGCTCTCCATGACCAGATACTTGTTGTTTTCATTCCCCAGAAGTTTCTCGAACCTGTTCATTAGCGGTGTCCTCGCTTGTTATGGCGCCTTTGGTTTAAATGCCGCCGATCTGCCGGCTGAAAAACCTTTGTGGAAAGGGAAACCTGGAGGGGCGGTCATTCAGTTTGATAAAGAATCCATTCGCCACAACAAGGTTTCTGTCCTGGCCCCTTCCGGATCCAATCGAGTGTTCAGTCAAGTGTCCGAACCGAGCTATTCCATTCACCAGGCACCTGAAGCAATTGCCACAGGAGTTGGAATGGTGATTTGCCCGGGAGGAGGCTATCGGGATGTCTGGCTGGATCGCGAAGGGCATGATCTAGCGATCTGGCTTCAGAAACAGGGCATTACCTCCCTGGTATTGAAATACCGCACCAATTACCCCGTTAAGGAATCCAAGCCGAAGTATCCCTGGGCTGAATACCTGTTAGCAGCGACTGCCGATGCACGTCGTGGAATCCAAATCCTCAGGGACGAGGCAGCGTCACTGAATCTGGACCCTCAGAAGATCGGAATCGGTGGTTTTTCTGCAGGGGGTCATTTGGCATTGAGCGTTGCTCTCGGACTCTATGCGGATTCCAATTCAGAAACTAATCTATTCCGACCGGCTTTTGCCGGCCTGTTTTATCCCTGGCTGCGCGAGGATTTGATGGCCGATGGTGTGGTGGAAAAGCGCGACGATCTTCCTCCTATGTTCTTCATGAATGCGTTGGATGACCCCTTGACTCCGGCCCGCCGATGCATTGAGTTTTTCACACGAATTCATGCCAAAGGAGTTGTTTCAGAGTTGCACCTTTTTTCCAAAGGGAGCCATGGATTCGATCTGGGTGAGGGCAGGGGAGCCTCCGTTCCGTTGTGGAAAAATAGTTTTGTCGCCTGGTTAACCGATTCCGGTTTTATCGAATGATCAATGCCCGTGAAAACCACTCAAGGACGCGAGAAAGGGGGGGGGTGAGTAAGCGCACCTCTGCCCAAGTATTCATCCAACGCCTTTCTCGGCTGAGACATGAGAGTGCCGCCCAAAAATGCTTAACCGAATGGTAATGAGACTCGCACGGGTGCTGTGTTCCGGCATGCTCACTTTTTCGCTCCGGGCATTTCGCTTGGTTTGATATCTACTTCGCTCGACAACTTTTTCAGGATCTCTTCCGTTGCCTTGATCGCGCTTTGATACTTTCTGTCACCGGCAAGGTTCTTCATCTCGAAGGGATCCTCCTGCAAATCATAGAATTCGTATTCCTTTGTTCCTGGGAAATGGACCAATTTGTATCGATCGGTTCGAACTCCCCAGTGAGGGTGACCGCCCGACCAGTAGGCGTAGCAGATGCCTTTCCTTTTTTTATCACCCGCGGCACCCTTGAATAAGGGGCGAAGACTTTTTCCCTGCATGGACTCCGGCGGCTGAATGCCGGCGTAATCCAGAAGCGTCGGAGCCATGTCCACATTGGAGCTGAGCGCATTCGTCACTGTTCCGGCCTTTATTTCCTTTGGGAATCGGACTATCAGCGGCATCTTCATAGATTCTTCCAGAATCAGGCGTTTGTCGTAGAGTCCGTGCTGTCCCAGCCAATAGCCTTGGTCGGAGGTGTAGATAATCAACGTCTCTTCCTTGATTCCTTCGGATTCCAAGTGGTCTATGACCCGTTTTACATTTTCATCGACGGCGGCAACGCAGCGAATGTATTTATGAATCAGGTGCTGCCAGGCGGCGGATGCTTTGAACGAGGGGGGTATTTGTCATCCTGGTGACGTCCGAAATAGCCTCTCATGCCCGTCATGTGCCAGACGTGTCTGGCCTTCAGCAAGGGACTGGTCTTCTGAATATTCTCATGAAGGTTGAAAGGCTCATCTATCATTACGTCCTCGAGCAATTGATGGTATCTTTTCGGATACTCATAAGAATGGTGTGGGGCTTTGAAGTGAAGCATCAGACAGAATGGACGTTTCGAATCTCTGTTCCTTAACCAATTCAATGCCTGGTCGGTGTAGACATCCGAACTGTATCCATGGTGTTTCTCGGTTCCTTTTGGTGTTTCTCGATTTCGACGTTCGGGATACCAATCACTGGACTGAGTGAAAAACGTGGGGTCAAACCAACTGCCCTGTCCTTTGGTTATACTCTTACGCATCAAGTTTTCGGATTTAAACCTCGGAATTCTTCACAAACTTGA
>DUCD01000344.1:6069-16841 GCA_012959985.1 Verrucomicrobiales bacterium
CTTATATTCCAGCCCATCACGTCCGACAATTTCAGCCCCTGGGATTTTCCGAAAACTTGATGCCGATCAGTATACTTTGAATTGATCAAAGCCTTTTGGCCTGGACTTCAGATGCCATTTGCCGAAGACAGCGGTTTGATATCCCGCCTTTTGTAGTTCCACTGAAAACCAAGGGGAAGATTCATTAATGGAACCATTGAGTCCGAGTACGCCGTTTTTATGACTGTACTGTCCGGTCAGAATACAGGCTCGGGAAGGGGAACAGATTGAATTGCTGACGCAAAAGTTCTTGAAAAGAATACCTTCCCGAGCCAATTGGTCGATGGTTGGTGTCCAGATGTATTCCTTCAGCCAGGAGTCATAAGCTCCAATAGCTTCGGAAGCATGGTCATCGGCCATGATAAAAAGAATGTTCGGTTTTGATGGTTGTGCGGAAGCTGAAAAAGTGAAGAGGAATGCGGTGACTCCTGCCGTAAAATAAACGAAAGCCGATTTCATAAGGGTCCAATATTGGGATTAAGTTGTGGTTCTAATTCGAGTTTTCACCAAGTGTGATTCGACCCCAGTCTTCCGGGCGTCCCTGTACCCCTTTGCCGGGGGACCATGCAAGACGGCATTCGTTGATGTTTTCACCCATCGCCGCATTTTCCTTATCGCCGTCGTATATCAGGATATTGAAACCGGCATGTAATCCGGCTTGGGGTTGTATGCTGATAAGTTTCCATGGGATCGCTGTGGTAATTCGGTAACCTCCACTGATCAATCCTGATGACAACCGCATTCCAGGTGCGGTTCTTTCGATGGGCCCTTGGTTGGCATCGGCATCTCGGGCGGCTCGCACTTTTCCTTCTGTATCGAAAGGAAAAATACCCACCTTGAAGGTGTTCAAGGTATGCTCTGATCCCCATAGGGGATCGATGCAGATTTCAACGGAATCCGAACGCCAGTGACCTCTGATGTCATTGGGGGCAATATTCCGGACAATACGATCATCCTTCACATCCACTCGAATCCAGAGATTGTTCCTGGTGTACAGTACCCGTGCTGTTGCGCTGCTGTCCTTGCTGTTTTCCGCCTCACCCTGCCAGTTGTTAGTATGAGGTATTGACAATACTTGAGCTGATGCCCATCCGTCATTGGATGCATGTCTCAGTGAGGGTGACTCCTGTGACGATGGAATCTTTGCTCCGGGTCTTGGATTCAGAATGATGTCTGCATGATGTGTTTTGCCATTACTTCTCAATGTGGCTTTAAAGGCCGCTTTCTCTCTGGCACTTGAGGGAACTTGAATCCGAATGGGGATTGCCCCGTTCTCCTTTGGAGGCAAGGTCTTGAATGTCCACCCGGTCGGACATTTGAATGTCAGGGACGACTGATCAAGTTGGACCTTTGATTCATTCAATAGCAGTAGAGTGCTGACCTCACCTGCCGGAACAGATAGGCCGGCAATCAGTGAAGACGCGAGATCAGGCATGCCTTGCTTCAGACTCCAATCCATGAAGCGTTCCATCGCGGGTCTGGATTCGAAACGGAACTTCGGCAGTTCTGTTTTTTCTGTCGTCGGCATGGGGGCTGAAGTGATGGTGGCTTCGGCAATATTTTGTTTTTCTGAAATTCCGCGAAACAGGTCGGTCTCCGATTTTTCAAAACCCACACTGCTTTTCAATAGACGATAGGATTTCGGGCGGGCCAACCACGGCGAGTCCGCAATGCGACCGAAACCCTGAGAGCGATGATGGCTTAATGCTTTGCCTGCAGTGTGCACCGCTGTTGTGGAGTTCGGAAGGCTTTGATCGGACGGAATAGTGGCGCCAAAGGGTTCCGGGGATGCGGTCATATATAGTTTTTTTCCCTGCCAGGGTTCCAGACCTTCGTCCCGCATCTGCAAAGGAAATGCCTCTTCATCGGCTGATTGAGTGAAGGCTTCCATTCCCAGAATGGCTGCTGCCTGGTGATGGCCATGCTGTCCTGGAGAGGGGATCGGGTTCATCGTTAAAACCACATCCGGGCGCGTGGCCCTGAAGAGTCGCACCAGATGTTCCAAAGAAGACGCGCTGTCCCAAACTTCGAGTGTCATTTGTGCACTTTCCGTGTAGGCCCAATCTCTCTGATTGAGAAAATGGATCTGGTCGATTCCGAGATCAGAAAGACAGTTCCTCAGTTCCCGCTCGCGTAGCAATCCCAGGCTGGGACCCCAATGGCGGCCCACCATATTTCCGCCACCTTCACCTCTCGTAAGGTAAACGATGGTGATTCGTTTGTTCATTGCCAAGCTGTAGTAGGCCAGGGTGGTGGCCATTCCCGTTTCGTCATCCGGATGTGCAAGTACAAGCATCATATCCGTTTTAAGCAAGGCGTCGCCCTGTAATGGAAATCCCTGTTCAGCATGGAGTCCCGGGTGAATTAATAACAGATTCAAGAGAAGCCAGGTCTTGAGAAGATGGTGGATGATTTCCATTTTTGTTTTACGATGCCGTAAAGGTAACTGGAAACCCCATTCACAGGCAATTCCATTTTCAATGAAATCAATCGAAAAACTCTTTCAGTTGAAGCATTTTAAGGAGTGATGGATAAGGGTGCCTATCATTTGAGAGAAACGACAGGAACGTCTGGAATTGAGGAAACGCTTCGTAACGCACTCTCTAAATATCTTCGTGCCATCAACGTCTGCCGACAAGGGTTGCCCGTTTGGGATCCCAGTTCGGGTTGGGTGTTGGCATCTGGACGTTGAGGGTGTTCTGCCATCCTGTCAGGCGACTTTTGAGAAGTGTCGCCGTTTTCTGGTTTGTTGTTATCAGGTTTGTTGTTTCCCCGATATCGTCGGAAAGATTGTATAATTCATATTGATTGTCCTCATGAAATTGAATCAGGCGATGATTATTGGAACGGATAGCACTGTAGGGCCCGTCGCCGCCGGCGTGATAGTGGGGGTAATGCCAATAGAGGTTGCGATCGAATATATGGTTGGCGTTTTTCAGGCAGGGGACAAGGCTGGTTCCATCGATGAGGAGGTTGTGGGATTGGCTTCCGCGTAAGCCTGCGATCTCCATCACAGTGGGGTAGAAGTCGATGGTCATTACGGGTGTAGCGCAGATTGAGTTGGGATCCGTGATTCCCGGCCAGTGAATGATGAGAGGCACACGAACACCGCCTTCGTATGCGGAGCCTTTTCCTCGGCGCAAGGGAAGGTTGTCGGTGAAGTCGTCGTGTTTGCCGTAGCGTTGAGTCAGTCCGCCGTTGTCGGAGGTGAACAGGATGACCGTATTATTTTCAAGCTTATGTCTTTTAAGAGTTTTCCTGATGCGTCCCACACTTTGGTCCAAAGAGGCTACCATGGCTGCATAGATTGGGTTTCTGTGTATGCCCTCTTTTTTGACTTTTGCCGCGAAATAATCGGTGAGGTCCTGGCGTGCCTGAATAGGGGTGTGCGGTACATGGTAAGCGAAATGCATGAAGAACGGTTTGTCTTTGTTTCTATCGATCGCTTCGACGGCCCGGTTTGTCAGGGCATCCGTTAAGTAACGGTTGTCTTTGGCGTTGTCTTCTCCTTTTTGATTAGGAACGAAGTAGCCTTTGGTTCCGTTGGGTTTCACGTAGGCTTCATCAAAACCATGGGCCGAGGGACCGGACGGTTGGTCCTTAGGAGTTTTTCGATTATCAAGATGCCATTTTCCAATGTGGATGGTTCGATAATTCTCCTTTTTGAATGCCTCGGCAATGGTGGTGTAGTGGGGGCTGATACCCTTAATCCAATCCGGAATGTTGAGTTTGGCGTAAGGACGGTTTTGTCCGGCAATGAAATCAGTCAGACGCAATTTGGCAGGGTACATACCGGTCATGAGGGAGGCCCGGGTCGGAGAGCAGACGGTGCAGGCCGAGTAGGCATCTGTGAAACGCATGCTCTCTTTTGCCAGCTGATCGAGATTCGGTGTTTCGTAGAGATCGCTGCCGTAGCAACTGAGTCCGGTCCAGCCGAGATCATCTGCGAGAAGTAGGATGACGTTCAGTTCACGGGTAGGAGAGGATGGGGCCGCAGCCGAGGCGCTTGTGGTGTGAAGAGGGATCAACAGGCTGAGTAATAATTGAAAACAGACCAGAATGCGGGGAGTTGGATTCATTGGTTTTGAGATTTCTTTATCACGCTACGATTGGATGATGGTGTATCTGGGACTGTCGGGAAAGAACAACTTTGGATAGAGGTGAATTCTTACGAAATCCGCTACATAGAAACAGCCCGAAACATTACTGTTTCGAGCTGTTGATGAATCAATTTTGTATGTGGACTGAAATTCCTTACTGGGGACGTTGTCGTTCTCCTCCTTGGCCTCGGTTGCCACCGCCACTGCCGCCGCGTCCACCGCCACTGCCGCCGCGTCCACCGCGACTTCCTCCGAATCCACCGCGACCTCCGCGACCGCTTGAGAATGAAGCCATTCGGGTGACCATTTCCTTCAAGGCCGTGACTTGCTCTTCAGTCATGGACCCACGGGCCTTGGCAAACGCCTTGGCCGTTGCAATGGCTTTGCTGCTCTCAATTTTTGCTACCGCCATTGCCTTTGCCTTGATGTTTTCCTCGTTCACTTCCTTGGCGAAGATGGTCTCCGTCAGGGCTTTGCGTGCATCAGCCAGTTTAGTGGAGAACTTTTCGTCCACTCCACGGGTGATTTCCCGGTATTTCATGAAGGCTTCTCGCTGTTCTTCGGAGATTCCTCCGAATCCGCCACCCCCTCGCCGCTGACTTTGGCCCTGGCCCTGTCCCCGGTTTTGGGCGAAGGTCAGGCTGGTTCCTGCGATGAGTGCAATAATGATCAATTTACTCAGGATGGTTCGTTTCATAATCTGGTTTAAGGTTTCGAATTTCAGTGGTAGCGTTTGCATTGACCGAAATCAGATACGGCCTCACTACAGGGAAGTATGACGAACCCTATGACTCAAAGGTTACAGTCAATATGGACCATAGCTTTGATGACGCCCGTTTCGGGTTTCAAGTAGCTTGGGAAATCACCGATCAAGCTGTCGAAATCTGTGTGGTGAGTGATCCATGGGCGGGTATTGATGCGATCTTCTTCGATCAATTTAATGATGCGCTTGAATTCTGCGGGGAGGGCATTGCGACTGGAGAGCAAAGTCATTTCGCGACGATGCATCAAGGGATGTTCAAAGCTGATAAGCTGAGTGGTAATGCCCACGAAAACCAGACGACCTGTAAAGCCGACATAATGAAGCGCATTCGACATCGAAACATTACTGCCGGTCGCGTCGATTACTACAGAAGCTAAGTGCCCGTCGGTCAATTCCTCCAATTCCTTCAACTCGGACCCGTCCCCACGTGCGGTGATTGTGTGGTCAATCTTCATGGTATCCCGACAGAACGCCAGGCGTTTTTCGTTCATGTCCATGACAATCGTCTTCGCTTTGGTGAGTTTTACGAATTCCATGACCGACAAGCCGATGGGGCCGGCGCCGATGATCAGGACGGTTTCATCGGTTTGAGGATTGCCGCGATTGACCGCATGACAACCGATGGCCAGAGTCTCTACC
This sequence comes from Verrucomicrobiales bacterium, assembly GCA_012959985.1. GTDB lineage: Bacteria > Verrucomicrobiota > Verrucomicrobiia > Limisphaerales > DUCD01 > DUCD01. The sequence goes on from DUCD01000344.1 coordinate 11,611, forward strand.
AGAGCCAATTGCTCCATCGACAGACTTTTTGAAATGTGAAGTTTCCTTGCGGGTAGATTAAAAGTCGCTCTCAAGCCGCCGTCGCAGTGAACGCCAAGAACTCTCAAGTCCTCACAGCAGTTGGTTCGGCCTTTACTGCTGGCAAAGCTGGACGGATTATTCAGGTAGGGTTCAACCGAGCAGTGATCCCCCGGTTTCACGTGACGGATGTTTTCACCAATCGCCAAAACCTCCACACCTAATTCATGTCCGGGAATCCGGGGATAACTGTAAAACGGCATTTTCCCGAGATAGCCGCTTATGTCCGTGCCACAGATGCCGACACGGTGAACACGGACCGTTGCTTCATCCGGGCTGGGAGGTGGCGTTTCTTCGATGTCAACGATCCGGAAATGCTCCGGTTTTTCCAATTGAATGGCTTTCATAAGTCCGTCCTTGATTCAGGTGAATTGCCCGAAAGAATAAGGGGGTTGCCGGTATCGTCTGCTCCTGATGGTGTGTTGATGGAAACCCTCGCTTCAATTCTTATATGGCGGCGAGTGAAATCAACCCATTCCGGCATATTCCTCATCCGTTTTCAGTTCGCGTCCCATGAGGATATAATCGTGGGTGATGGCCTGCATGTCTTTGACGTAATCGGGAAGTTCCAAGAGTTTGGTGAACTCGAGTTGACTGAAAGTATTGATGGCACGTGTCTGGGTTTCGATGAACTCGGCTTCGGCTTTTTCCAGACCGATATTCCGGCATAGCTCTAACAATTCGGTGACCAGAACTTTGGCGATTCCTCTTCCCCTGAAATCGGGGTGAACCAGAACACTGATACGGCCGATGTGACGTTTCCAACCGCCAAGTTGCTGATGAAGTGAGGCGTTTCCCATGATATGGGTGCCATCGGTTACCAGCAAAGGAAGGATTTTGGCGTAGTCTATGTTGTCGCACCAATTTTGAATGACCTCTGGATTCGAGACCTTGTGTTTGATGAACATTCGTTCCTGTTCGGGAATGGCCTGAAAGAAATCGAACAGGGCCTTTTGATCTGAAGACTGCAACGGCCTCATTGAACATTTGCATCCATCCTGAAGCTCAATGTCTTTCGGATAATCTTCTAAAGCAGTTTCTATATCCATGATTCTTATTGTTTTCCTATTTCCGGTTGACCTTTTCGCCGAAAATGGAAGTGACTCTATTGGGATTGCTCTCCCCGTAGGTGGTGTCGATTTGAAGGATTCTCCCTTTCTTGAAGTAATTAGGCAAGTCCCAAAATTGCATTGTAAAGTGTTGTGTAAATCGTAAAATGCTTAACTGTAACAAGTTATGTATTTGTGCCTGATTTGGAGCAAGGGTGATTCATCAGGATCTGCTGTCCGGCTTTGCGATTGACACCTCAAAGCTTGAGCGATTACGATTTTCCTCGAACACAACATCGTCGGATATTCCGTCCAAAGTGGCTTGGTTTCACATAAATACAGCCTCTGACGGGTAGGCGATCTCTGCCTGGAAAAAGTATGAATTATAGGAGTATTGAAATATTAACGATCGCATGTCTGGCGGTCTCGCTTTTTGCCTGCAAAGGTCCGAAAAGCTACAAGGAAAACCCGGATTTTAAAGTGGAAAAAGCTGAATTTGGAATGACAAAGGAGGGGGAACCCGTTCAAATCTTTACTATTGAAAACCCCAATGGAGTCAAAGTTAAATTGACGACATACGGTGCCATGCTGACTGAGCTCCATGTACCGGACAGGAATGGGGGATTCACCGATATAGTGCTCGGCTTCGATGACCTGGAAAGCTACTTGGCGGGACATCCCTATTTTGGAGTGATTGCCGGTCGAGTTGCGAATCGAATTGCGAAGGGTAAGTTCAGTCTGAATGGAAAAGATTATACCCTTGCCACCAACAATGCTCCGAATCATCTCCATGGTGGAGAAAATGGTTTGGATAAGAAAGTCTGGAAGGCTGAGGAACTGATCGGCTCAAACGCCGTGGGTATCCGATTCGCTTATTCCAGTCCCGATGGCGAAGAAGGTTATCCCGGGAAACTCGACATCGTGGTGACTTATACTCTGACGGAGGACAATTCGTTGGTGATTGAGTATGAAGCGGTTACTGATCAAGCAACTCCGATTAATCTGACGAACCATGCTTATTTCAATCTAGCGGGGGAAGGCAGTGGGACCATCCTTAATCAACAGATGCAGATTTTTGCAGACCATTTCACGCCGGTCGATGACACACTCATTCCGACGGGTGAAATCGGCCCGGTCAAGGGGACATCCATGGATTTCACGCAACCAATGACCATCGGCTCAAGGATCGGAAAAATGGTGGGAGACCCCGGAGGGTACGATCACAACTATGTGTTGAACAAAAAACAGCCCGGTCAATCCAGTCTGGCAGTTAGGGTAAAGGACCCGAGCAGCGGGCGGGTAATGGAAATCTACACTACCGAGCCAGGCGTTCAATTTTACACCGGTAATTTCCTGGATGGAACTTTAGAGGGTAAGGCCGGCAATGCTTACCAGAAAAACGACGGTTTCTGTCTGGAGTGTCAGCATTTCCCTGATTCCATCAATCAGCCGAATTTTCCTTCCGTGGTATTGAATCCAGGTGAAAAATACACCCAAACCACAATCCATAAGTTCACAGCTGAGTAAATTTCCTGAAATCAATAGCCTCAACATGGCGAATATAATCAGGAGAATTCCGTCCCTTTACCGAATGTCTGCGGGGAGTGGCCGGTTGTAAAGGATTATTGATCGTTACACCATCGGCCAGTCTGCGGCTTTCATGGATTTGTAGCCACCTTTTAGGGACCAGATGGAGGTATAGCCCATGGTTTTGGCGACTTGGGCTGTCAGGGCGGAACGATAGCCGCCTCCACAATACATAATCAGTTCCGTGGTTTTATCGGGAAAACGGCTTTCAATGTCTCTTTCAAGAATGCCTTTGCCCAGGTGTTCGGCCTCTGCAGCGTGTTCCGCGTCCCATTCCTTGTCTTCCCTGACATCTACCAGGCTGGCATGGGAATGATCTTTCAGGAAGATTCTGGCTTCATCGATCGACATTTCGTCGATTTCTTCCAGAGCCGACTCGACGAGTTTTAAAAAACCGGGGGAATGCTGCATGGAAAGGAAACTATCCTGCAACAAATACAGGTCAAGCTTGACCTTTATCAAAATCCCTTTTCAATCGTTTCGGTGTCGATCGTTGGGTGAAAGACCGTGGAACGTTCCCATGAAGGCTCCAAGGTGTTATTTATGGATATCAAGAATTTGAATGAAGTGCCTGCTTTCACGACCAAGGATGGGTCGGAGATACGGGAACTGTTAGCTCACCGGAATTCGGTGATTCGTCAACAGAGTCTTGCTGAAGCGCGGGTACCTGCCGGAGGCAGTACCGAAGAGCATTATCATCCTTTGACCGAGGAGATTTATTATCTGACTCAGGGTCGGGCCAGAATACGGATCGAACAGGAAGAGAAGGAACTCGAAGTCGGCGATGCCGTTGCCATTCCAGCGGGATCGAAGCATAAAATCTGGAACATCGGAGAACAGACCTTGAGGTTTCTCTGCTGTTGCGCTCCCGGGTACGAACACGAAGACACAGTCATCACTGAAGAAAGCTCATGAAACCTGAGAATATCCGACTATTCAGTAAACCCAACTGCGGTTGGTGTCATCAGGCCATCGATTGGTTGAAAGCAAATGGTTATCAGTTCGAGACCTTGGATGTCATCTCCGACCCCGATGCCGACCAGGAAATGTTCAAGCTCAGCGGACAGACGCTTGCCCCGGTCATCGATGTCGACGGAGAGATTCTGGCCGATTTCGGCGTTAGCGAATTGAAGGCCTTCTGGGAAGAAAAAGGATTTGGATCCTGATACCGGATGGAGACTTCAATTCAAATTAAACCGCCCCGGCGAAGAATTCCCAAGTGGCTTCACTTTGATCTGCCGACTTCAGGTGCTTACCTGAGAACTCGCAGTCTGCTCAATGATTTGGCACTCCATACGGTCTGTGAAAGCGCCAAATGTCCCAACCAATGGGAATGCTGGAGCAGTGGAACAGCCACCTTCATGATCGGTGGGGATCGGTGCACCCGGGCCTGCGGTTTCTGCGCGGTAGATACTTCCAAACCGCTTCCTCTGGAATCGGATGAACCGGAACGTGTGGCTGAGGCTGCCAAACGGTTGGGCTTAAATCATGTGGTGATTACCGGTGTTGCCAGGGACGATCTAAAGGATGGAGGGGCGCTTCATTTTCGCCGTAGTATTGAGGCGGTTCGCCGTGCGGTTCCAGAGGCAGTTGTGGAAGTGCTGGTTCCCGATTTCAATGGAAACCGCCAGTCCATCCATCTTGTGGCGGAAGTCTTACCGGAAGTCTTCAACCATAATCTGGAGACAGTCCGGCGATTGACGCCGACCGTGAGGCACCGAGCGACCTATGATCGGTCCCTTGAAGTTCTGCGTTATGTCGCAGAGAAGTTTCCAGACCGAATCCATGTCAAATCCGGGATGATGCTTGGATTAGGGGAAACGCGTGATGAAGTAATAAAAGCAATGGGGGATTTACGGGAAGCCGGGTGCGGCATCCTGACATTAGGACAATACCTTCAGCCTGGTTTGCAGCATCTTCCGATTGTTGAATATATTCATCCGGATCGATTCGACGAGTTGGGTGACCTTGCCCGGGCAATGGGATTCGCCCATGTTTTCAGCGGACCGATGGTGCGCAGTTCCTATCATGCTGCTGATTTAAAGTTGAACAAAGCTCTCAAGGGCGGAGCATAGGAGTTCACGCTTCAGGCAACAGGGCGCCCCATGGGATAGCTTGGAGTTCAACGCTTCATCATGTTGAATATTTGGGAGACGACAATCCAACAGACCCAGGTGGCAAACAACAGCGCTGCACCGATCGCCAGCTTACGCATGGTGGCGCCTTTGTTTCGGAGGGTCGCTTTTTCCGAGTCGTGCGCCTGCCGCATCAGAAGGAACTCCTGGTCGGCATTGATGAGTGACTCATTGGGTTCCCTGAGTTGAAGATGCACCCATTCATTCCTGGCTTTCCCCTAGATTTCAGGGCATTTTTCAAGGTTTTCAGGGGGGGGCTTTGAAAGTTTCTTCGGTTCCCAGATGTCGTTTGCCGGAGTGCTCCACAAGGCGTAGATACCGTGGTTGTTTGACAGAGACTCAAGTCGTTCCCAGATCAGAATTTGAATCGGGTCTGTGTTTT
>DUCD01000345.1 GCA_012959985.1 Verrucomicrobiales bacterium
CAGAATCGGAACCGCTTACGGTTTTGCCCATCTTGTCTTTCAGCTCAACCACAATTCGTTCCGCCGTCTTTTTTCCGATCCCGGAAATACTCGACAAGGTCTTTACATCCCCTGAGGCGATGGCACGTCGAAAGGATTCGATCGGCAGCCCACTGAGAATATTCAAGGCGATCCTGGGACCGATTCCACTGACTGCGTGAATCAACTGGACAAAAAGCTGTCGTTCCTCCTCGTTCATGAAACCATAAAGAGTCTGAGAATCTTCACGAACGATCAGCTGAGTCAGGAGGGTCACCTCGTGATTCAGATCGGGAAGTTGCTCGAATGAGGACAGAGGAATCAAAACTTCATAACCGACTCCATGGACATCCAACGCAACGCGTGTCGGCAATGCTTCCACCAAAATCCCTTTGAGAAAAGTAATCATCTAGAATAATTTAAATCAGATAGGTTTAACCGCTCCCCCGACAAGCAAATTTCCAGAACCGGCATAAGTCAGCGCCAGAGCCAATGCATCGGCAGCATCGGAGGCCGGCACTTCGTCAAGCTGAAGCATACGTTGAACCATTTTGGCAACGGCGTTTTTGGAAGCCGCTCCGTAGCCAACAATCGCCTGTTTGACTTTTCTGGGTGCAATTTCGTAAATCGGCATTCCGGCTTCTGCTGCCGCCACCAAACCAGCGCCTCTTGCTTCCCCCATCGTAATGGCCGTCTTGAGATTCTGAGCAAAAAACAATCCTTCGACAACACACAATTCAGGATGATGCTTTTTTATCAGGTCCCTGAGAGTCGCAGCGATCTGAACCAAACATCGAGACCGCTGCCAACGGGCCGGGCAGACGATAGTTCCGTGATCGATAGCCGTCGAATTCGGTTTACCAGTCCGGATGAAACCATACCCGGTCCCTCTCAGAGATGGATCTATTCCCAGAATGACACAACCAGCCGCAACCTCGGAACCGGTGAGAATCAGGTCCTCTCGAGGTTTGGATCCGCGACGGCCACTTACCCTGTTTTCGAGTTCCCTGAATTGTTTCGGAGTCAATCCCATGGGTTATGCGAAAATGATGACTACGGATGAAAACAGCCCACGCGAGCACCCACTCTGATTCACCTTTTCAGATTCCTGAAGATGTCGCGATAGAATTCAGGATGACTGCCCCAAGTCTGAGCGGAAATGATACGTCCGTCCTGAACACTCTGCTTGTTGACCCATTTCCCGCCTCCACTCTTCAATTCCAAGCGGACATTTTCATAGCAGGTGAGTTTTTTCCCCTCACATAATCCGGCTGCCAGTAATACTTGAATTCCGTGACAAATGGCAAACAACCATTTCTCCTGACGATCGAACTCTTTGACCAGTCGGATCAGTTTCGCATTGTGTCGCAATTGTTCGGGAGCCCGTCCACCAATCAGCATAATGCCGATGTAATCTTTTGCTTTGACCTTGTCGAACGAAATGTCCGCATCGATCTGATACCCCGGCTGTTCAATGTAAGTTGTCCAGCCTGGATGAAAATCATGAATGACCCCATGCAGTTTTTTCTTTTTGCTCGCCGCAATGACGGATTTGTAACCCGCTTCCTCAAATCGATGCTTCGCATAGAGGATCTCATAAGATTCTCCAGCATCGTCCGTAACAATCAGTATTTTTTCAGCCATGTTTCGTATAGTGAGTTTGGGCAACCCGGAGTCCATCGGGGCGGGGTGCCGTTTTGAAAGAAAGGAGTCCATTGGAGGCATCGACTCCATGGTAAGGATCATTCCGGATCAACAGATGTCCATCGACATCAAGGTAATCTGCCAAAGCTGCCAAATGGCAGGCAGCGGTGATGGAAATACTGGATTCAATCATGCAGCCAATCATCGTTTTCAAGTTCTGGCGTCTTGCCTCGGTCAAGGCATCCAGCGCATGAGTGACCCCTCCGGTCTTAACCAGCTTGGCATTGACACCGTGAAAACAATCGGCACACAGAGATACATCCTTAATGGTATGGAACGATTCATCGGCAATGATGGGAAGCGGTGATCGATCTCGGAGCCACTTCAAGTCGTCCGGAGAGGAGGTCGCGGGCATCGGCTGTTCTACAAACTCGATCCGTTTGTCGCCGGCAAGCCTCTCGATCTGCCTCAGCGCTTCTTCCGGAGACACCCAGGCTTCATTGGCATCAATACGAAAAGTTTTTTCAGGTGCCGCATCCCGGGCGGCCTGCAGCATCTCACCATCCTGACCACTGCCGAGTTTGAGTTTCAGAATCGGATAGGGAGCTGCCTCAAGAACTTTAGTGCGAATCTCTTCCGGGGAGGCAATCCCGATGCTGTATGATGTCAGATGACTGCCTTCCCGGAATCCCAACCCGAGGAAATCGTACACTGCCTGACCGGCTTGTCGTGACGCCCCATCGATAAGAGCGGTATTAACCGCCGATTTGGCAGATCCATAACCGGAATCCAGGGAGTGAAGATAATCCATACTTGCCTGGATATCATCGAAGGAAAGTCGAGTCCCATCGACTTGTTCCAGGAAATCAACTTTCCCCATTCCCTTGGCATGTTGTATTCGGCCGTCACCTTTTACTTGGGCTTCGCCGTCAACGACGGCGAATACAAGGTGATGGGCATGGCGCCCTTCGGCGAGCCGCGATTCGCCGACCAGGTCCGCAAGCTCATCCACCTCGACGACGGCGGTGGTTTCGAGCTCGACCTCGACTACTTCTGCTACCACTGGCATCCGCAGCGACCCTTCACCGACAAGATGGTCGAGCTGTTGGGGCAGCCCCGTTTTCCTGGCAGTCCTT
>DUCD01000346.1:0-856 GCA_012959985.1 Verrucomicrobiales bacterium
CAGCGAAAGCGTGAATTCATCATCCACGAAGCGAGCAACGGCCAGTCCATCATTCGTGGTGAATACAAACTCATCCGCTCCGGGAAATCATCCGGCAAATCGTTCAGCCTCGAACTCTACAATCTCGAAGCCGATCACGCCGAAGAAAACGACCTCGCCGCGGCCCACCCGAAACTCGTCAAGGAACTCGAGGGAATCCTGCTTGGTGAACGCGTCGCGGAACCTAAAGGCTTCGCCAACACCTATCACCACTGGATAGGTAAAAACGGCGGCAACACTTCTGATCCAGACAACTGGTCCGACTACGTCTACGCCAACGCAGGCATCACGTACATGAGGGACAATGGCGCGCCTCAGCGCTCATGGACCGCGCGGATCGAAAACTCGGGCGTTCAGGCCAACACCGCCCGCGCCGACACCGACTTGGAATGCCTGGGCCTGGAAATCCGAGGAAACCCAGAGAAAAATGCCGAGCAGATCCTTGTGCTCGGTCGCGGCGCTCGTCTCACAGGTCGTAACGAAATCCGGATCGCATCGAACGCCACGCTAACCGTCGACGGGGGAACGGTTTCCTCACTTCGCTGGATCGACATTCATGCCGGCGGAACTCTCAATGGCAGCGGTTCGATCGACAGCACGGTCTACAACCATGGCGTGATCGTCGTCAGGGACGATCATCAACCTGGGTTCAACATCAGCGCCAACTACCATCAGTCCGCTGGTGCCACCCTGAATCTATCCCTCAACGGCAACAAGCAACCGTCATTTCTGGTTACCGGCGACGCCACTCTCTCTGGCGCCCTGATCGTCACGACGGGCAAAGGTTTTCAAGCCACTCCCGGCCAGACTTACACGG
>DUCD01000346.1:945-2795 GCA_012959985.1 Verrucomicrobiales bacterium
GTTTTAGCGTCCACTACGCCGAATCCGCCGTGACCCTCCCGGGCCATTGATCGGAGTTTGGCAGGTGGACAACTCGCAATCAGTATCGACATGAAAATGAAATCCAAACTCGATTGCCGATGGTTAACTCTGTTCAGCCTCGGGCTCCTTTGGCTATACAATGTCCTTTCGATCGCTGTAGCAATAAAAGCCGCTGAGGTTGCGGAATCAGTCCGGGCTCGGCGACCGAATATTTTGTTCATCATTGCTGACGATGCGTCGAGGAACAGCTTCGGCGCCTACGGGAGCACTTATGTGAAAACGCCCAACTTCGACCGCATTGCATCGGAGGGCGTGCTCTTTAAGCAGGCCTACAATTGTAATCCAAAGTGCGCGCCGTCGAGAGCCTGTCTGGTCACCGGTCGCTATTCATGGCAGCTGGAAGAAGCTTGCAATCACAATCCATTCCTGTCGGATCGTTGGTCGTTTTATCCGTTTCTGATGGAGGAGGCGGGGTATTTTATTGGCTATACCGGCAAGGGGTGGGGCCCGGGAATCTACAAGAACACCGATGCCGGAAAAGGTAAGTTCTCTCAACTCAATCCGGCAGGGCGACCATTCCAGAAACGCAGGATGAAAGTACCCTTCAAGGGTATCAATGGCATCGACTACGCTGGGAACTTCGAGGATTTCCTCGCCCAGGTGCCAGACGACAAACCCTTCTGCTTTTGGTTGGGCGCAAAAGAGCCACACCGTGGTTACGAACTGGACTCTTGGAAGAAGGATGGTCGGGATCTCAGTCAGGTAACTGTGCCGAAATTTTTTCCGGACAACGACACCGTTCGTGGTGATCTCGCCGACTATGCCATCGAAGTCGAATGGGTTGACAAGCACATTGGGCGTAGTTTGGATTATTTGAAGCAGCGTGGGTTGTTGCAAGATACGCTGATCATCGCGACATCCGATCACGGAATGCCTTTCCCACGTATCAAAGGGCAGATCTATAACGAAGGATTCCACGTCCCATTTGCCGTGCGTTGGGGGGCAAAGATCAAGGCCGGTCGAGTCGTCAGCGACTTCATCACTTTTCCGGATCTGGCGCCGACCCTGCTCGAAGTGGCGGGCTTACCTTTGCATTCCCCGATGACCGGCAATAGTTTCATGATTCAATTGTTGGACCCGTCCTCGGGGCGGATTGATGAGACCCGGGATCACACGTTGCTGGGCAAAGAACGTCACGACATCGGTCGCACCGATGGATCGCTGCTTTCGGTCGGCTATCCATCCCGCGCAATTCGTACCGATGATTGGCTGTACATTCGCAACTTCAAACCGCATCGTTGGCCTGGCGGCGACCCGACATACGGGCTGCTCAATTGTGATGGTTCACCGACGAAGAAATATCTGACGAATCTGTCGCAAAACGATCCGGAGTTTCGTTTTTACAACCTTGCATTTGGCAAACGAGCGGGGGAGGAATTGTACGACATGAGGGACGATCCGGATTGCGTGAACAATCTCGCCGATGATCCGAAGTTTGCCACTCGAAGGCAGGAGCTATGGAAACGTCTCGAGACGGAACTCATAGAACAACAGGATCCGCGCGTCTTGGGTATGGGCGACATTTTTGACTACTACCCAAACTGCCGCATCGACCGTCAGCAAAAACTGTACAAGGCTCCCCAATTCAATCCCGTTAAAACCTTCGAGTTGAAGTACGGCAAGGAATCCGAGTTTCCTGACAGGAAAACGGATACTGATAGGAAATTTAATTTCTAACACCAAAGTATTGGGATGAAGAAGGTAATTACTCGTTGGCGCTGAGATAAATTGACCCGTCTGTGCTGAGATAAACTGACCCTCCGGTTGCG
>DUCD01000347.1:0-10785 GCA_012959985.1 Verrucomicrobiales bacterium
AAAACCCACAATACCGGCGACGTTCAGGGTACCCGCTCTCCGGCCAGATTCCTGTGCCCCGCCTATCAGAAACGGACTGATGGGACATCCTTTCCGGACATACAAAGCTCCCACACCTTTCGGACCACTTAATTTATGTCCCGATATTGAAATCAAATCCACATTCAGAAGGCTGACCTCAACAGGAATCTTGCCGATGGATTGGACCGCATCACAATGAAAAGGCACCCCATATTCACGGCAAAGATCACCGATTTCACTAATGGGCTCACAGGTTCCGGTTTCATTGTTGGCATGCATGATCGACACGACAGCCGTTTCCCTGGAAAGGATTTGCCGTCATCTTGTTGGGAGCAATCCAAGACACAGTCGCTGTTTTGATTTGCTTATTTATGATACAACTACTATTGCTAGTATCCATGATTACAGGTCTCATTTATATTATATGTCTAAAACGTGAAGATAGCGAATCGAAATTCGCACGTAATATAATAATTTGGTTCTTTGCGAGCCGAAGTGGGGTGTCGACCAAGCCATTGAGAGCCCAGTTACTGGCTTCCGTCCCTCCGGATGTGAAAAAAATTTCTTCAGGTTGAGCTCCGATCAAAAAGGCGATCTGTCCCCTTGCCTCTTCAGTAGCATTGTGAGCAATCCTACCATCGCGGTGTAATGAACCTGCATTTCCAAATCTTTCCTTGAGGAAAGGCAACATAAGCTCGAAGACCTCTTCCCTGACAGGAGTCGTTGCGCTATGATCCAGGTAGATACCATCGGTTGATTGCATCGGTAAGTTGTTTAAAGAACTCTATCACAATGAAAGATCTGAATCCATTCAAGAACGGCACATCGTTCATTTCCTTTCGAAATCGAATGGAACATGGCAGATTTATAATCAGCTTGATTTCAATCATCCTCATACTGCTGATAAATTTAAACCTGCATTCAGGGGCTGATGAAACATCGCCTGCAAACCCAGTAAAAGCCCATTTACCCATCGTACAATTGGATGGAAAACTAGTGGATCTCAATAAAGAATATGCCAGGAAGCATGCATTTAGAATTCCGGTAGATGCAGAGCCCGTGCTCGGATTTAAAACCAAAGACGGGACACTATACACTTTGATCCATACCCGGACCTCCTCGGCTCTGTTTACAGACAATCGTCTGAAAAAGAAGGAATTAATCCTTACTGGACATATTCTACCCGATTCTCAAATCTTTCAGGTGACTTATCTGCGATCCAGAATAAACGGGGAAATTCATCTGCTGTATTATTATTGCGACATTTGTGCCATTGTCGCATTGACTCCTGAGATTTGCCAATGCTGCCAGGAGCCTGTTCGACTTGTTGAAAAACCTGAAGAATCCAAGGCTCAAGAATAAGCCTACTGGACCAGACGTAAAGTATCAGACATCCCCCATACCCTCGTAGACAATATCGATAACCACATCAATAGCATCTCCCAGCCCTTCGACCAGACCCGGAAGTTTGATACGTACACTTTTATGATCCGGAGCAGCGGGTTCCTTTAAAGCAGGCAAATCACCCAATGGCAAAGATACCGGCCACAAACTCATCACCATGGGATGCTCACTCGCAGTATCTTCACTGCTGGCCTTGATTAATTCTTTGACCGACTTAAACCCGCCCAATTTGAGATCGATCTTGCAGGATGTCAGCAGAACGAAATACGGGTACTGAGAGGCACCAAGGTGGTTTCCATCTTCAGGGATAATTCCGAAACGCATGGTATGAACGCCGTCATATAAATCATCGTCCCGATAATCGCGCTTTGATTCGTGTACCTTTACGACACCAATCAGAGTGGCAACCTTGATTGACTTAAGGGCTTGAGGTGATGATTCCGGCTTCTTTTCAAGAGGTAGGGTTTTTCGAAACCAAAATTCAAAAACCGGCTTTTCCCCATCTAGAAGTTGAACGGTTCGATTGGAGAGAGAAGCCCGTATTTCATCCGAAACGGATTTTGGAGCCTCCTTTTCCTCAACATTAAGTCTCAGTTCTTCAGAAAATAGTGTGCCCACCATCAGGAAGAGGAAAGCGGCTACCATACCGATGTCACTCTGAATACAATTTATACTTTTCTTCATGGGGTAAATTGAATGTTTGTAGACAACGTTCATCCTCTCGTCACCGATCACGGAAGCAATCAAACCAGCCGAATACTTGAAAAACAATCCCAAAAACAATTCGATCCCTCTTTACGCATAAATATCAGGGCATCTTTCACACCGGCTTACCCAGGAATTCCGGAACCTTGAGGACTGCCTCCTGAAATAATTGAAGCATCGGGTTTAGATGGGTGTGTTCAGATTAATCAAAACCTCCCCCAATTGTAGATGATTTCTCACAACATTGGCACCGAGATCAATAATTTCGTAAAAACCCTCCTTTACGGATTCCCTCTCGTCCTCCAAGTTATCCTCCAGAAACCGTCTATTGTCGCCCTTAGACCTATCCTTAAATCGAGAACTTTCCGATGAAGGCGCTTCGCTGACCACTGGAACTCCAGGTCACATCCAAACTGTCCCCTTGAAACTGGGATAACTCAGTAAATCCGGGAACCGCAAATTGAGTTGCCGTTAACGGCGGATAGTAAACTTCCTCATTGCCACAAATATGATCTTTAATCCCCAGGCATCGAGTGGAAATATCCACAAGACCCTCAGCTTTAACAGAGGCGCACGAATTATTGGAACATGCCGTGAATTGAGATTGAATCTCTCGGTTATGTATTTTAACTATATCCTTCACCAAGCTTCCAGCCATCTTTTTGACGAAAGCCGTCAGTGCAAGCTGCTGATCTTTATTTGCCGTCGAATCGATTATCAAAGTGGCTTTCCCATTGCGAGGCTGATATCGCAGGTTTCCCATAGTCTCATCGGTTTTGATGACAGCAATCACTTGGAGTCCAGCTAGATCCTGTCCCTGCCACTCGCCACTTTGAATAGCCCAGACCATTATCGCTTCGGTTCCTCCGATACCCATCTCCCCATTTGCAAAACAGGTCCCGGTATAGATGTCACAGGAACGAACTTCCAAATAATCCCCTTGAATACTCGAAATATCAGCGAGGGTGCCTGCTCCAAAAGTATAGGACAAGCAGGCGGTAAAAATGACTGGAACAGCAATCCAGGTTTTGATCAAATTTCCCATAACGGTATTGTTTTGATTATTGATGGGTTCTAACGCATAAAACAGGAACGTCCGGACTGACATTGTAATTTTTCAGCAGCCTCACCATCCGGCCCGAAGGATTCCTGAGTTTTATTGCACCAGCAGGCTTCCCCCGCATCATCAGGGTCTTCCTCTCCGGGAACTTCGTAATACATATCCTTACGACGTAAATAGCGGCAACTGACCACAAATTTCGGGGTGGATTCTGGTTCTTTCATGATTATCCCTTCATCTGAATTCCTGCAGCAATCAATATCGCCCTTTTGACCGATGTTTTTACCATCGGAACTTTATAGGCATTACCACTTAAAGTTTTAGCTCCTTGTGTTGCACTTTGAGCGCAGTGGGCGGCAGAACTCATAGTAACTTCCGCTCCTTCCAATGATTTACCGGCCTTGCTTGCTAACCAGGGAGTAGGGGCAACATGACCGAGTACAATCCGAACATCAGAAGCTTTACTTCCGGATAGTTTGAAAGCAACCGCAGCGGTTGCGTAGGGCCAATCAAGTCCATGACGATGACGGATCTCATAAACCGAATTGTTCAGTCCACTGAGTGGAATATGAATGGCGGTCAGGATTTCATTGGGTTTCAATGACGTTTCACGTTCCGATTCTGATTTAGGAATCCTGAAGAAGTCGTCAAGAGCTATCTGCCGAGATTTACCGTCCGCCCCAACCACGGAAACAGAAGCCCCGAGAGCTATCAAAGGTGGTCCGAGACTGGATGCACTGACAAAATAGGCCGGCCCGTCATTGCCAAAAATGGCGTGATAACGATTATCACCGGCGGGAATCAACGATTTCCCACCATTTTGAGCCAACAATCCGTAACCATTTCGAAAATACCAGCAGCGAGGTCTCTGGCATAAATCGCCGCCGAGAGTTCCTGCATTCAGAATTTGCGGGCTTGAAATACTTCGTGCGGCCTCCACCAGACTGGGAAAGTGTTTCTGAATGGTTGAATGATTGGACAGGTCGGCAAGAGTCGTCATCGCACCGATCTGAATCAAATCTGAACTTTCATGAATTTCCCTGAGTGTGGAAATATTTTTCAGACTGACGACTCGCTGTGGGGCGGTGATCCTCTGCTTCAAGCTGGTAACCAGATCGGTCCCACCAGCCATGATTTCTGTTTCACCCCACCTGTTGCCAAGCGACTCAATCGCCTCCTCAATAGTGTTCGGTGCTGAATATTCAAAACTTTTCATCAGGCGATTCCTCCTTTCTCAAGAGCGTCGAGAACACGATCCGGAGTCAATGGCAGGTAGGGGACCCGAACTCCACAAGCATTCGCAACAGCATTGGAAATGGCTGCGGCCGGTGAAATCACGGGGGGCTCTCCTAATCCAATGACACCTCGATCTTCGTATTTCTTTCCAGTCATCATGTGAACTTTCAAATTACCAATATCCTTGATTCCTGCCAGACGGTAGAATTCCATGTCGGCATTCAGCATGACTCCGGTTTCTGCATCGTATAATGCCTCCTCATAGAGAGCCGAAGTAATGCCCATAATCAACGCGCCGAACACCTGACTTTCGGCAGTTTTCATATCGATGATCAATCCACAGTCCTGGACTGCCACCATCTGATTCATGGTAACAATTCCGGTTTCTGTATCTACGGAAACATCGGCAATCTGCACACCTCCAACATTGCTGTCGATGAAACCCTTTGCTCTGCTTTCATTGCGATCATTGACCCCGCGTTTGACAAGGGTGTTGGTTCCAAGCAGCGAACAGGCATCGGTCCACTGGATAGCATTTGTCGGCTGATTGATTTCCCTGATGACACCCTGTTTAGCCTCAAGGGCATCGGCAGAAACACCCAGATGAGGAGCCACAATTTTCAGCAATTCATTCAAGGCACTCGTAGAGGCCAACCTGGAAGCGGTTGATGTGCCTCCCACTGTCGTGCTACCTCCGGAGGCTCCGGAAGCAGGATAAGAATTCCGACCGATTCGGACCGTG
The DNA here is from genome assembly GCA_012959985.1 of Verrucomicrobiales bacterium. Classification (GTDB taxonomy): domain Bacteria; phylum Verrucomicrobiota; class Verrucomicrobiia; order Limisphaerales; family DUCD01; genus DUCD01. The sequence continues at coordinate 5,169 of DUCD01000347.1, forward strand.
ATGGCTTCTATGGGCAGACCCAGAGTTTCACCCACCACAATGGCGATCACAGTTCGAGCCCCGGTGCCGAGATCCTGAGTTCCAATCTCAGCAGTTACGGATCCATCGGGATTAATACTCAGATCGCATTCGGAAGGATGCCCCAACCCTCCCCAGCGGTGCAGGGAAATCCCCAATCCTCGTTTGACGGAACCGGGAGTCCCCTCTCCCCGAAGATGCGATTTCTCTTTGTAACCTATTAAATCCGCGGCAATTTCCAATTCTTCCAAATAGACATCCGGTTTGTCGGTGAGTTGAATGTTATGCCTGAAGAATTCGAGAGCATCCATTTTGATTTTTGCTGCGGCGTCCTCCAGTGCAGACATCGTCAGCAAAGCACATTGCGGATGAGCCGGTGCACGCCAGGCACGTTGTCCTCCCCGATTGGTTCGAATCCCACGGGTCGTAACAAGGGTGTGAGGAATTTTCTCATAAATATACGGAAGCCAGCGCATTCCATATCCTCCGACACCTCCGGTTCCCCAGACATTTGCCTGAAATGCAGTGATCGTGCCGTCATTCTTGATTCCGACTTTAAACTCGCCGTAAGCAGAGGGCCGATTTCCGGCAATCATCAGCTCGATATTCCGATCAAGGAGCAATTTCACCGGCCTTCCCGTTTCCTTAGCCAACTGAGAACACAAGGTTCCCCATTTATCAGAACCGAATTTCGAGCCGAATCCCCCCCCCATGTATTGACAATCGACATGCGTTTTACTTCGAGGGATTCCTACGGCGTCATCCATTCCGTCGGCATAACGACTGACATTCTGTGTGGAAGGCCAGATATAAAGTTCCCCATCTCTAACTTCAGCCGTCTGCCCATGAGGTTCCAGGCAACAGTGAGTAATGACCGGCAACCCATATTTCCCTTCAGCAACGACATCCGCTTCCTTCAATCCAGCCTCTATGTCCCCGCTTTCACGCTTGGATTCACGACCGGTAGCAAATTGAGAATCGGAATCGACAACTTGTGGTTGCTGGACTTCGTAATCGACATTCACCTTTAAGGCTGCCTCAGTTGCCTGTTCTTCAGTTTCGGCAGCTACAGCTCCCAGCACTTGGCCGACATACCGGATTTCTCCCCCGACCATACCTTCATCTTTCCAAACCGCTTTGACACCGGATGAAGATTCGGCATCACTGAGATCGATGGCAATAATTTTGCCCTTGGCATGCGCCGAGGTCACTAACTTGGCATAAAGCAAGCCAGGTAAGTTGACATCGTAGGCATATTGAGCACTTCCAGTCACTTTTTCAGGTCCGTCTAAACGGCTGATCCGCTTTCCAATCAGAGATCGATCACCGGCTTTAGGCCATTTTGCATCTGCCATATCAATTCCCTCCTTTCTGCACTTCCGCTGCATCCAGAACAGCTTCAATCATCCCGGCATAGGTTCCGCATCGGCAAAGATTCCCTCCGATTCCGCTTCGGACCTCTTCTCGAGTGGGGTTGGGGTTTTTCTCTAAAAACGAAGCACATGCCACTACGAACCCCGGGGTACAGAAACCACATTGCTGAGCGTCATTTTCTATGAATGCTTTTTGCAGAGGATTGAGATGCTCCGGAGTGCCCAAGCCTTCAATGGTCGTAATCTCCCGACCTTCAGCTTCCAACGCCAGCATAGAGCAACTATAGATAGGATCTCCATCCACCAGTACCGTACAGGCACCGCAAGTTCCACGATCGCAGACCTTTTTGGCTCCCGTCACATCCAATCGATTTCGAAGTGCATCGAGAAGGGTAACCCTGGGTTCGACGTTCACCCGTCTATTTCTGCCGTTTATTCTAAGGGTGATGGGAACTTCACCCGGCCCCTGAATCTTAGCGGATTCGGCTGCCTGGGCATTCTCGGGGGCTAAACCCGGCATCATGCCGGTAGCGACCGTCCCTGCCCCGACACCCTTGAGAAATCCACGGCGTGAGATGCCCGAATCGAGGGGCTTGTTATCTTCTTTGGCCATAATAGGATTTTTGGTTTGGTATTGTTTATGTAATCAACTCAATCCTGATTTATAAAAACCGAGAACGGAACTTCCTTCGTGCTGTCCGCCTTCGGGCGTGTCTTAGAGTAGCGGGATTTCCATTGATTTACGTTTCTACCAAACAAAATTATCCATGACCACAAAAAACTGCTTTTCCGGGAATGCAGCCAAGTGAAGGCGATCCCCGAGGGTGAAGGCTAACCACTTCCTGAGAACACAGGAGCGGGTATACCATTTCGACCCTCACTTCGCTCTGAAAGCCCATTATACTGATTGAAATCGACCCTTTAACTTACACATAAACCCCTCACGTCGCTACGCTCCGAAAACGAAACGGATAAGGTGTCCGAACTCATCGGATTGATCCAGGAGGATGCTGAGCTATATTCACCCAGAAGCGGCCTGAAGTGAGCAAGGCCGATTAAAGAGGCCCCATAAGTTTTTCCCCAGTACAACACACCAATGACAAAGACCTTAACACGGGCAATCCTTTCATGAATTCGCTGCCGTTTGGTGACCTCCCTCCGTTCCAACCGCGACGGTTTTTACCGACCACTAGTTGGAACGTCGGCGACTGGACCCAGGTCGCTCCATTCTTCGAACGACTCGATGCGCATATCGCACAATTTGCATCGACGGCGGCTCTCGAAGAATGGTTACTCGATTGGAGTGAGTTAACAGCGGCCATCAGCGAAGAGTGGGCTCGCCGCCACATCGCGATGACTTCTCACACGGACGACACGCAGGCCAAGGGCGTCTACCTCGATTTCATTGAACAAGTCCTTCCACAGGTACAGCGACGACAATTTCAACTCACGAAACTCTTTCGAAGCCATCCTCTCCGCTCTGCGTTGCCCAAGCGGGTTTACGAAGTCAATGACCGCGATGCGGAAGCTTCGGTTGCATTGTTCCGTGAATAAAACGTGGCGCACGAAACGGAAGAAGCGAAACTATCTCAGCAATACGATGAAATTACCGGAGCGATGACTGTGCCGTTCCGTGGCGAAAAACGAACATTGCAAGAGATGTGGGCCTACCTCCAGGAATCGAACCGGGGCACGCGCCAGGAAGCATGGGAACTCAGCTACAATCGAGCACTAGCAGATCAAGACAAACTAGACTGTCTCTTCGAATCGATGTTCCAGTGTCGGAAGCAAATGGCGACCAATACCGGTATAAAAAACTACCGCGACTACGCCTGGCGCCGCCTGCGACGTTTCGACTACACTCCGGACCAATGCACCACGTTTCATCTGGCCATTGAGAGTGCAATCCTGCCAGTTGTCTGCGAATTGCAGAAGCAGCGATTGAAGCAGTTGTGCGTGGATACGCTTCGCCCTTGGGATACGGAAGTGGATCCCAACGGTCACGCACCCTTACGACCATTCATTGGAATTCCCGAGTTGGTGGCACGCACGCAGCGTGTTTTCGATCGCATCGACGGTGAACTTGCCAGCGGCTTCCAGCAGTTGCAGGACTTGCGATTGATGGACTTGGAGAATCGCCAGAACAAGGCACCAGGTGGTTACCAGGTCCCGTTGAGCGAATCACGGATGCCTTTCATCTTTCTGAACACGGTGGGCGTCCACATGGACGTGCTGACGTTGTTCCACGAAGGCGGTCATGCCTTCCACACTCTAGCTAGTCAATCGCAACCGCTGGTGTCCTACCGGACGAGCATCCCGATCGAGTTCTGCGAAGTGGCGTCAATGAGTATGGAACTAATCGGTAGCGAACACCTCTCCGAGTTCTATTCCCCGGCTGATGTTCGGCGTGCCCGGCGCGCGCATTTCGAAGCCATCCTGACATCCTTCCCCTGGCTGGCGACAGTGGACGCATTCCAGCATTGGATCTACATGCATCCCGCACACACCCGGGCAGAACGGGCCGAAGCCTGGTTGGCGTTGATGAATCGGTTAGGCGGCCTTGTCGATTGGACCGGCTGCGAACGGGTTCGTGCCAACCTTTGGCACGACGTGGGCCACATATTTCAATGTCCGTTTTACTTCGTCGAATACGGCATCGCGTGTCTCGGTGCTTTACAGATATGGGCGAATTGGAAAAGAGACCCTAACGGAGCCCTGGCCGCCTACAAGCGCGCGCTGGCGCTGGGGGGCTCGAGGCCGTTGCCAGTAGTTCGCGATGAGTTGGATGAGCTTTCAGCATGATGGCTGAAGAGCGGTGCCTGAATTTGTTTTCTTCAGCGTGTGTTTTCGATGAATTCAGGATTAACAATTCTAGTTTTAATAGTTGATTATTCAGGGATGATAGAAGCGAATTCGGTGCGATAATTCGATCATCAGGATGGGATTTGAGGCTGGTCGAAGGTAGAGAATTCACTAACCCGGAACGGCTCATCAATGATTTCCACCTGAGATCCAAAAAACCACGTGAGGATCCTTCTGGTCGATGACAGGGAGCACAGTTCACCGCCATGTAGGATTTCACTCTGTAGGCCAAACTGAACTGCTGATCCGAGGCTCTTGCAAGTGCCGGAAGAGTGGCTTCTTCATCCAGTACAATGTCCAGATACCCTGCTTGACTTAATTTGTGAACTTGGTTTCCGGCTTCTTCATCCGCTTCCGCGTATCTGTTTAATTGGAGCGTATTGAATCCAAGAATGAATCCTGAAGTTTTTGTATGACAAGTGAGACATTGGGTGCGTCCGGGGTATTGCCATACCTGTTTCCTGATTTGCCCCACTTCGCTTATAGTGAAAACTTCTTCTGCACCTTCTTCAGGCACGAGTTCAGCATCGGTTTGTTCATCATTCCAACGATAGGTCAATCCGTAAACTCCCCCTTCATAACGGACAAGAAAACGAGTTTCGACACGTCGTCGTGATTCCGAATTACCCACTTCCAATTCCAAATCGAACTGCTTAATCCAGAAAGTCTCTGGAGGACAATCCCATTCGGATACCATATTAAAACCGAATCGTTTTGTTTCATCAGTGGTTCCAAACCATCGCTTTTTGACTGCCCTGTCAGACCAAAGAGGACCATTAACATCGTAGGGAACAATGCCAACATGTGGCGTCAGTGAAGTGAGATTTTCAAAGGCGCCTGTTTGACTTAATAGCGTAGGCAAGGGAAGAGACTCAGCTCTTAAGTTTGATTTCAATCTCAGAATTTCATGTTCGAAGGTAGCCGCCATCAAAACAGTTCCATCGGCTGGATGAACTCCGAATGATGCAATATTCGGCTTCCAGAGTAATGGGTTTATCGTCGATGCCTTTGCTTCGAAGTTTTTTATATTTCCGACAAGACCCATAAAAAAGTCTGAAAACAAAAAGGATCCGAAAAGTGGTGATTCTGGATCAGCCCGATACAAGAGCGCACCGGAAATACCATTTCCCACCGAGTGGTCATATTCGGCAATGGGTTCTATGAATTCAAATCTGTCTGAAACACCCGGAGCCCAGGCAGGACCTTCCACTGTGCCTTCTCTAACAGCCCACCCATAATTGCCCCCCTTGACAATCAAGTTGATTTCTTCTCTTAAATTCTGACCGGCATCGACTGCATACAACTCTCCTGTAAGTGAATCAAAGACATTCTCCATGGATTTCGTAAACCCACGGCAAAGAACT
>DUCD01000347.1:10832-16740 GCA_012959985.1 Verrucomicrobiales bacterium
TTATCGGGATCGACAGGAAGACCATTAAATTCAGTCGCCCCGACAAATGGGTTGTCGGGAGGAATCCGATAGGTACCGATGATGGCAGGATGTCGATTTGGGGTGAGGGTGTTTCGTCGATTGTCAACGTCGATTCTGAGAATTCCACCGAAAAAATCCTTGTCGATCCTTTAGGAATTACGAAGTGCATCATTTACCCAATCCCTCATCTCCAACACTGATATAGAGGTATGCATCCGGACCGAATTCCAGATCTCCTCCATTGTGAATCACACTTTCATCGTATTGTGTGATTAAGTTGATTTCGATTTCCTTTACCGCAATATTCGGCTCACCGGGTCGCACCCGGAATTCCGACACTTTCTGATGTAATCCGGCTCCAGCCGAAGTGATTGTCTCCAGAGAATAAAAAACGAAAAGCCGCCCGTTCTCCAGGTGATTGGGATGGAACGTCAATCCTAGAAGTCCAGCTTCTTCCTTGCGAACTATGCGATCGGACAAATCCAGAAAGATCGAAGCTCGTGGCTGATCATTCAAGCCAGTAACGACTATAATTTTTCCGGTGATCTCAACGACAAACAACCGATCCCTATCGCCGGGAACGGAAACAATATCCACGGGATAATCAAAGCGAAGTTCTTCGAACAAAGGCTCGATACGAAAATCGAACAACGGTGGCTCGGGAGGAAGGTTCAGCGTATGGTTGGTGATTTTCTGTAGACCAGAATCCACCTCGGCCCCAAGTGTAAGGCAGAACACGGTCAATGTCAGCATTACATTGAGTGCCTTAAACTGCTTATATATCATTTCGAAGTAGCGCAATTACCAAATTTCCCCAAGGCTCACTTATCGAATTACTCTATAAGCAGTCGCATTTGAACAAGCGTAAATAAGCAGTAATAACACCAAAACTTTGTCGAATTGAAAACTCTCAAGCATCAGTAAATGGGTTCAATTGATACCTTACCAATTACCTCCGATATGAGCTGAGAAACCCGAGGAACCTCGTGATTCAGTAATGGCGATGCGTAGCCGGGCCCTACAGGATTTCCCTTCTAATTCAATAAACGTACATCTCAGGACTCGAAAACCTGGTTATGGCTGTAAAAGAGAGATTAAAAGCCGTGGAAATTGCGATTGCCAAAATCAACAAACGAGTCTCATCATTTGGTGTCAAGCCAGGGGAGTGAGGGCCCAACCATTAGGAAACAAAGCCACGATGAATCAAGTGAAGTTCAGTAAGAGGATGCTTTGGCCGCTGGCTCTTATCGTTGCCGTTGGCCTGTTCAACGCGTTCTTGATTGATCATGAACCGAAATACTACGGGGTAAATTTGAGCCGGTGGCTTGAAGGAGCACGCCCTAACCAGATTGGTTAAGAGCCGACATTAGCTCAAGGAGACTCCATGAGGGTGTTGATCAAATCATTGGACCGCAAGGAAACTGCCTGGGCCAGATGGGCGCAGACGGCATGGTGGAGGCTCCCTGATGGTGTTAAAGCGTGGCTGTGGGACGGGCGGCCGCTATGGGCAAAGCCGCACTGCCTGCAATGCCGGAACTTGAAATGATGCAAACCAGAAGCTTTGATCACAGGCCGGTCGCCGTTGGGACGCTGAAAAAGATCTAACACTGATTTGTTGACTAAATGAAATGACAGACTTGTGATACTGCGTAAATACTGACCTGAATCGGAGCCAAGAAACAGATCTTGAGCAGGAGAAATGTCACCCGGGATCGTTCGCGCGGTTCCGTTTTTTATAATTGAGTGGTAAATTTGGAATTACAGCAAACAGGTTGAAACCAGAATTGACCTCGCCTTAATGAACGGGTTCAATTTATGGGCTTTGAATTGTTGATTTTGAAACTTGTCATCTCGTTCAACGCGCGTTGTCGTCGATGGTCATTACGAGGATTCCCAGGTCGCAGACCTCTCCTTTGTCGATTCCTTTCGGAATGATTATTTTCTTTTGAATTGAGCCGAACTCACTCCAGTTTCAGAGATCTGGAAATCTGTTCCCGCTTGACGAAGAATTACCGGTGATCCCATAAACCGCTCTGCCTGCCGGAGGAGTCAACTACGGTTGAATTACTGATTGCCATTCTGGGATTACTCGAAAGAACCTTGGAGGTGAACTAGGTTGCCATGGGGAGTTGACCACGGTTTGATCTGATTTCAGAATCACCTCCAGGCCGCTGCTCCAATTAATGAGATCCTCCGATTCCTGAAGGCGTACTCGTTTCCCAAACGGACCGTTAATCGTGATCGAGAGTTGACTTTGTAGGGGCGAAACGGAAAGGGAAGACCGGGGCGGGTCGACCCAAACCATTCGGAATCCGGCGTTGCCATCGGCAATTCCAAGAACGCGGTCCGATATTAGCTTGACCGCCTCGATGCGGTCCCGCGATGGGATAAAACTCGCTTTCTCCGGTATGATGCCGGGGACATTCAAATCGAGAATCTCGACGCCAGCGGGGCCTTTCCCGACATACAGATAATCGGACTCTGCCAACATACACGTAACCATTCCCGAAAAACCCATCCCCCCCCGCAGGAAAACGCCCATCTCGGCATCACTGACGTCAAGGATCCTGAGCCCGGAATACTGATTATCTTCCTTCCAATCGGCCAAGTATGCAAAGTCTCCAGATGCTGCTAGCGCGAGCACCTTTCCTGAAAATGGATCTCGGGACAAGATTTCGGTCGAACCGAAATCCTCGATACTCACCATCGTCAGGTCACTCCTTTCGATGGCAACCACCAGCCGGGTTTCATCGGCTTTCACTATAAATTGCTTTAAGCGCGTCGAGAGAATCTTTGTTCCACGAAAGGTTGCCAGATCGATCAAATGAAGACCGGTATAAAAATCGGCGACATAGAGATGTTCCCCCTCCAGATGCATGGCTTGAATTTCGCCGAATCGTGTATCCTGAACTTCTTGATACGCATCCCCTACCCTGGCCATATCCATCGAAGCAACCAGCAACTTGCTTCCTTGAGCATAAACAACATAGTTTTCCGATACCGCGATTCGGTCTCGCCATATGGTGTCATAGGGATTCCTATCTCCGGTATTGGCAAATTGAACAAAAACTACCTCGTGCGGATTCATGACATCCGACAGATCCAGAATACGAATTCCATGAGATTGATCCGCCACAAACGCCTGTTTTCCGAAGATGGCGAAATCCGATACGAAAACATCCGGCACCTTGACAGCATTAGCAACACCCCTGGACCGATTGGGCCAAGCCCCTAGTGAAGCGACGTCCACCTCGAACGTCTGCGTCTCAGGGGGCACGGCAACACCTGAAATTGAGAACGAAGCAAGTCCATTGAGATTCGAAGGCCAGAATTTCGGCGTTCCCGGCCCCCCTAAAATCACTGAAATCACAGTCGAACGTCCTCTGACAGTTGCAGTGGAGAAATCGATTCCGGTTTGCGAATCCCAAACCGCGACCTGGAGGTATACGGCGCTACCGGCAGGCACGAAAGCGATCCTCATCGTACCTCCGAGAAAATAGCCATCACCTTCTCCTGAAAGAAATGATTGGGGATGGCCTACTGGCGCAAGGTTGTCTGCATGAATCCCCGACCAAAGGCGCGCCTTGTACCGCGGACCTGACAGGCGGTTTCCATCTGCATCGGTCACCGCCGCATCGAGTAAAGGTGGAGAAAAATTTGTAAAATTCACTTGGCCTTGAGACCCTCCTGAAGTCGTAACGAACAACATCAGGCTATATAGGATATATCTCCAAATTGCCTTCATTTCTTTCCTGATACTTGGTGTTTCGATTTCCGCATAACAGACACAGCCTACATCCTTTCCGTTGAAGCAGTGACACTGATTGCTCAACGCCAGTGACTATGGCTGTTCGGTTTGGAGCCTTCCAATGGGCCTCCCCCTGCCCTTCAACAAGATCCTTCATTCACTTTAAACAAGAGCTTACCGTGAGGTGGATTTGGCATCAAACTGGAAACGAGCGAATCGGAGCCTTGCAACGGGTTCGTGATAAATTGAATTTTCGAATGGAGTACTATGGTGACCCCTCCCTGAATATTTAAGCCTTCTTCAACCTGCGCTAAACTTGCATAGGGAAGAACGCCTAAAAGAATAGCGGTAGCCAGTAGCATGTTTCGACCTAACCATCCAATTCTCGATAACATACTTCGCTCAGAGCACCTCATATGCTAATATATTAGCTCTAATTGAGAGCCTGTCAACGTGAAAACTGGTGGAATCAACGTGCAGGAAAAAGGCATTTTTCAGAATGACCTGAGAACTAAGACCCCATACAGGTATCCGTTGGAGTTCATGCTTGAGCGCGTCAGGAACTGACTTGAAAAACACGTTCAACTGCTGACAAAAGTCTAAATATGATAGTCTTAACTTTAATTGGATTTAAAGCTACCAGCGATCTCATTGGTACAAATTCTGCTGATATTTGAACCGATTTTCCGAATCTCAATCACCGGAAAAAACGCTGATGTCTGCGCATTCTGAAGCAACTCAAAAAGGTCGAATAATATGAAATATCTGAGATTTGGCTCTCCCCTGTTAATATGGATAATTTCATTTTCCGTACCCGGGATTCGTTTCGAATTATCCGCAACGCTTCGATTACCGACTGGTGGTTCGTTTAACAGATTCTGTAGCCTATTACGAACGGATCCGAAAAAGACAGTGGGTATTTGGATTCCTTATTCTTACCGCGACCCTGACAGCTCTCGTCGGATGGCAGGCAAATAGGCGATCCATTCTGCAATTGTGGAATCTGAACCGAATGAAGTCCGATTTTGTATCCAGTGTCACTCATGAACTACGGGCACCTATTGCCTCGATCGGACTACTGTCGGAAGGACTGCTCCAGGGAAGAATCCGTTCCGAAACCAAACGGAATCAGTATTTCGGGTTGATCCACCGGGAATGCCGACGTCTTTCATCTTTGATCGAAAACGTGCGGGGCTATTCACAAATGGATCGAAGCATTCGGCATTATCATTTCGAACCGACAAATGCCAGTGAACTGGTGAAACATATTCTACAAGTCAGGCAACCGACAGCAGACGACAAGAACATTCGCCTGGTTAATGTGCCAACAGCATTACCGGAAAACCCCTTAACCGCTGAACAGCAAACTATCCGAATGGACGGCAAAGCCGTCGAGCAGGCCTTGATCAACCTGTTGGATAATGCGATTAAGTTTTCCCCTCCGGATAAGTCGATCGAGATCGAATGGAAGGTAATCAATCAGGAGACCGGATCAAAGGCATCTGCAAACCAGACGCCTGATATCGTTGAACCTGCGGTTAAAATCAGTGTGATCGATCAGGGGCCGGGAGTGCCTCTTGAGGATCGGGAAAAAGTCTTTGAAAAATTCTATCGACGTGGAAATGAACTTCGCCGTGAAACCACCGGAATTGGAATTGGTTTAAGTATTGTGCAGCATGTGGCCCAAGCCCATGGAGGATCTATCTGTATTGAAAACGATCCAGAGCAAAGGACTCGGTTCACCCTGGTGATTCCGTCTGTCAATCAGGCGAAAGTGAAAGACAGCCTCTCATGAACCCGACATCCAACTTGAAACCCAGAGTGCTGATCATCGAGGACGAGGCACCGATGCGTATCGCTTTGACAGACTTTCTGAAGTCTGACGGTTACCGGGTCTTGACTGCGTCGGATGGAGAAGCTGGATTGAAGCAGGCTCAACACGAGAAACCCGACATTATCCTGCTGGATGTCATGATGCCGAAGCTTGATGGGTTTTCCCTGTGTCGGGAATTACGGCGAATCGGAAACCAAGTCCCGATTCTGATGTTAACCGCGAAAGGCCAGACCGACGACCGGGTGGCGGGCCTGGATGCAGGATCGGATGATTACCTCGTCAAACCCTTCAGCTCAAAAGAACTG
>DUCD01000348.1 GCA_012959985.1 Verrucomicrobiales bacterium
GGTGTGGCCCAGTCCGGCAGGGCACCTGCATGGGGTGTAGGGGGTCGTCGGTTCGAATCCGACCACCCCGACCAGAAAAACAAGAGAGTTGTTAACACGTGAACAGAGACGAGTGTTAACAACTCTTTTGCATTAAATAGTAGATTTTGTCGCCTGCGGAATTCTTCCAAAAATTAAAGAAGAAGAGATTTCATCGGTTACGGCGGCCTCGTCGGCGTCTGGTAGACCTGTTGCCCCCACCCCTGTTCATTGGACCGGAACTCCCGCCCGCCAGAATTATCTTCAACCAGGAAGAGTTATTGTAGATCCATTTCTCCCAGATCCAGATGGATATCAATATTAATAACCCGAAACCCAACAAGACCTTACGAAGACTGCGCGACCGATACTCAAACTCAACTTCGTGTTCACCCGGAGCTAGTTGGATCCCCAAGAACCCGGGCATCAGCATAATCGTATTCACATCAACATCGCCTACTGTAGCCCTCCAATTGGGATGATAAGCGGTCTTCAACATCAAAATACTTTCCCTTTCGACGTCCACTGATGCGCTGTAGTAGTTTGCTGCGATGGCTTCAACAACAACAGATCCGCGTTCAAGTCCGACATTAGCTTGGGCGATGTAAGCGTTCAGTTCCTCAACGGATTCAAAGGATGATTCTGGTGGAGCATTGATGGCTCCTTCTATCGTGCTTGGCATACTCCTTGTTTCTTGGAATGTGGGTGAACCATTTACAGATATCTTTGGATGCAACTTGGCCTTCGGCAGCCCGCTGACTAACCATGCCTGCGCGGCCGATGAATACGCTTCTTTGTCTCCGGTAGACACAAGACTTGATCCGACTAGATCGAAATAGCCGGTTGTCTCTACTCGGAGTAGCTTGTGCCTTCCGTACGTTTCAACTGGCTCCATGAAATTTGGCATCTGAAATTTTACCGGCACCACGACGTACTTGATGTTGAATAAGTCATAATGCACTGAGCTGTTTTCGTCGAATGGGTCTAATTCGTTACTGAGTAATGAATGCTGGTGTAGAGTGGAAGAGAACACATCTAACCCTGCCCTGCCAAGGACCTGGGCGACAGGCGTGCCGCCGATGTGATAACCAAATCCCCATCGGTCTTCACCCGACTCGGTGGTCAGACCGGCAAATACCCTTCCAGGCGGCATACCTTTGATGGCCCTTACGATTCTATCTATATCGCCCCGGTCTGCATCCAGCGCTATCTGATTGTTCTCTTTTTCGGTTGCATTGTCAGTTAGATAGGCACGGCGTTCTACATAGACTGGGGATAATATCAGAACTGTGAACGCCAAAGCGCCTAAGATGAACCAGGTATTTCCCTTCGACACAGCCCAACGCCAAGGGACTGCAAGGGCTATAGCGGCCAGGAAAATACCCCCCAGATGTACTCCTCCGATAAAACGGTGCATATGAATGTCTTGGCTAAATGGTAATACGTTCATCATCGGGCCCCAGGTGGACCTGCCGAAGAACAGCAACAACCACATGAGGAAGATTGCTAGAGGAATCAGGTAGCTTCTGTTCTGCCGGTATAAAAAACCAGCGAAGACTCCAGCAAGAACGAGGAGGCTGAATGAAGGGAACCGGCCCAGGTCGAACAGGTCGCCTCGCACCATGGCTTCCAGGACGGCCCGGAAGCCGAAAGAATCGATGACTACCGAATCTGTGTTGGCGGCGGTCTTTCCGTAATGCTCATGGTCTAAGACCAATGGGACGAGGAAGTAAAGGGTTACCGTTACTACTAACACAAAGAGTACAAACAGCCTTCTCCAATGTTCCCACAGTGCCAGAGCCAACGGTCTGCCGTACGATACTTTCGGGACCGCAACAAATGCGAGCAGCGCAAGGGTTATGAATGCCATGTAGCCGTACAGCACATGAGCTAACAGCGTGACTGATAAAACCAAGGTGGCAACAAAGTAACCTTTCCCGGTACAGATAGTCCGATACCCAAAAGCCAGTGAGATTGGCAATAGCACCATTCCCCAAAGCTGCGTATAAAGACCGAATCCATCAAATGTGTAATTCGCATAACCAAAACCGCCCCACAGTTGGAAATCGGTGCCGATCAGTGAGGCAAGAAGCCCGCCCATTGCACAGGTCAAGGGGTCGATGCTGAAACGCCGCAATGACCAATATATTGAGAGAGGGAAAAGGCTGAGGAGGATATAGGTTACCCATATCAAGAGATCAACGACCGGAAATATCTTAAATAAGAGGACGTGAACCAAGGCCACCGATACGTGGGGTAGATGCTGATAGTAATGAAAGATCGGGAACCCCAGGCTCATGTTGCCGTTCCAAGGGTCGGTTATGTCCTGACCGCGTGAAACAGCATCTACGGCGGAGTCGATCAACTGTAGATGATAAAGATTGTCGTTAGTGGGTATGCCACCTCCGGTGGTTTCCGGAAAAAGGTGCCATAGGTTGAACCCGACGGCGCTCAGTAAAGCGCAGGCTACTATCGCAGTAACTAGGTGTTGCTCTTCACGATTTCTGAAAGCCGATATAAGGGATTTCATAAGCAAATACTATGACACGATCCAGTAAATGGTGGTGGCATTGTGTTATTCCAAGGTTGGAGGGCAGCTAAAATACTCTCTTGTCAGGCAGCTCACGCGCCCTGTGATGAGTTTGATAAACGAAATATGGAGCGATACTTACCAGCCATCATATTCCAAGTTCTTGGAAGGGGAAGGATTTTTTGTATTGGTGTGGCAGAAATCTTTTTGATCGGG
>DUCD01000349.1:0-8807 GCA_012959985.1 Verrucomicrobiales bacterium
AGCTGAAGAAGGTTTCCGCGCGCTCAAGACGGATCTGGGATTACGTCCCAACTATCATCAGAAGGAAGATCGCGTCGATTCACCTACAGGTTGGAGTTCACGCTTCAGCGTGTTTTTCAGGTCAGTTCCAGACACGCTGAAGCGTGAACTCCAACGGATACCTTATTTCAGCGTAAATCAGTGACATTGCCCCTCTCCCCAAACATCGAAGATCCAACATCCCAGATCATCCCAGCACTTCTTTCGGGCCTTTCCAGATCAGCATGACGGAATCCAGACGCAGTCTGGCACCCTGAACGGCTTCCACCAATGCTGCCTGGCGAGCTTCCGCCAAGTGGATTTCTTCCAGTCGAATGTGGTCGTTGACGACACGCAAATCCTTCAAACGGACCACTTCACTCTGTAACAGTGGAACGGCATTCTTCAAACAATCATCGATCAGGTGTTTAGATTTCTTCTCGGCAAAACCCCGGGCTGCTTCCACCATGGCTGGAAGTGTTTTCCCGGCTACTTCAGGGTTATCGATCAGTTTATAAGGACTGGCTTTTTTCAGATGACTCCACATCTCAGACTCTTTCAAGGTATTCGTCAAATCATTGAACTCATGGTCCACGACAATTCGAATGGGAGTGGGAGGTAAAAAACGATCCGCATTCCATTTACCAGTGATGATTGTTTCCAGAACAAAAAACAATTCCAGTAGTAAGCTGCGCTGGGTCGCATCCTGCCAAATTCCGAATCCTGCATTTCCTGTTTCCCCAGTGAGAACCAACTCGATGGCTCCGGTCACAATCGGATGATCCCAACTGAAAAAAGCCACATCCTCCCGACTCAGCGCCCGCGCGCGGTCAAAGGTCGCCACCAACCCTTCTTCGGGGAGGGAGGGAAAAGAATCGGTTACGACTCCGGAACCATCGAGTTGATAGGTGCGCGACGCACTTTCCTCCACTCGGACTCCGAAATGATCCAGCACCTCAAGGAGAAAATTCTCGAGCAGATCTTTTTCATCTTCCCCTCGAATAGAGGTGACCAAAGATTGGGCTGTTTCCGGTTTGAAAGAATTCAATTCCAGCAGACGATCACGTCCCAAACGCAGTTTCTTTAATTGGTCGGCATGTAGACTTGCTGTCTTATCAATAAGTTCAGACAACTCAAGGTGAGCCTCCTTTTGGGGCTTTTCGGGGTATTCCAATGCTAAGTCGTGGACCTGCGCCCCGAACCGGTGAAGCAACTCATTTCCTCCTTTGAGATTCGTCTCAAAGGCATTCATCCCTTCATGATACCACTTGACCAACACTTCCTGTGAACTTCCTTCGACATAGGGTAGATGAATCTTAATATCCTCCGTCTGATCGATGCGATCCAACCGACCGATGCGCTGTTCCAGCAATTCTGGATTCAGAGGGAGATCGAAGAGAACTAAGTGATGGGCAAACTGAAAATTGCGACCTTCGCTGCCTATTTCGGAACATAAAAGTAATCGAGCCCCCCCTTCTTCCGAGAACCATGCCGCATTTCGGTCTCGCTGAAGGAGAGTCAGATCTTCATGAAAAACGGCTGTCTTAACCTGTATCTGGTGACGCAATGCTTGCTCAAGCGCCAGGACTTTCTCCTTGCTCCGACAGATCAAAAGAATCTTTTTCGGATCAAGATCCCTTAACAGTTCAGTCAACCAATACACTCTGGAATCCTTTTCAAAATCCAGAGCCGTCTGAAGTTTTGAATCGCCTGCATCCACGGCAAATTCGGTGGATAGCCGATCCATCCAATCTTCCCAATCCTTTTCGACTCGAATCGGACAAAACCGGGCAATCCTTTTTGGAAATCCTTTCATGGTCGCCCGAGTGTTCCGGAAAACAACCCGTCCGGGACCATACAGATCCAGTAGATGTTCGACTTCCAAATTGGACTCATCAAGCCCGGGAAAACATTTCACAAAATCCTCTCTTTCTTGAGAATTCAATTTCTTCTTTTCCATCAATCGGTCAGCAATCCGAGCGACTACCTGGTATTTTTCGGACTCCTTCAGGAAGACATCGAAGTCTTGATAACGGTCAGGATCAAGCAATCGCAGCCTGGCAAAATGACTTTCCAAACCTAATTGCTCCGGTGTTGCCGTCAGCAGAATGAGACCTTCGGTCTTTCTGCTCAGGGATTCGACCATCAGGTAATCCGAGCTGGCAGATTCTGCCGACCACTCCAGGTGATGCGCCTCGTCCACAACCAGAACATCCCAACCCGCCTCGACTGCCTGTGCGGTTCGATGCCCGGAACCCGCCAGGAATTCAATACTGCAGAGAATCCATTGATCGTCGAGAAACGGATTTTCACCGGTCCTCTCAATTGAAACACAGCGTTCCTCGTCGAATAGACTGAAACTGAGATTGAACTTTCTGAGCAACTCGACAAACCATTGGTTGACCAGAGGGTCGGGAACCAAAATCAGCATTCGGGAGGCTCTTCCCATCACCAGCATCCGGTGTAGAATCAGACAGGCTTCAATGGTTTTTCCCAGACCGACTTCATCGGACAACAATACCCGGGGGGCGATCCGCGAACTGACTTCATGGGCAATAGAAAGCTGATGAGGAATCAAATCAATCCTCCCCCCCAGATATCCCCGGATCGGACTTTGCTTCATCTGGTTCATGAATTGCAGGGACTGACGCCTGAGACGGATCTCGTTCCAGTCGTCAAAACTCCCACTCAGAAGACGATCCTCCGGACGGTGAAAACTGATTGAGTCATCCAATTGTGACTCCGCCAGCTCATTCCCTTGCCCAATATAAGTGAGCAACCCGTGCACCTCTTTCACCTCAGAGACGACGAATTCAATCCCTTCGTGGGATTTGATGGTATCTCCTCGACGGAAACGAACCCGTTTCAAGGGAGCATTCTCAAGTGAGTATAGGCGGGTATTACCAGAGGCAGAAAAAAGAATATTGATTCTCCCTTCCCCGACTTGAATCACGGTACCCAAACCTAATTCCGGTTCGGACTCACTGATCCAACGCTGTCCTGTAGCAAGTGATTCCATAAAGTAATCTAGAAAATGAAAACCTCGGAAGAAGTGGATTCGCCATTCACCCGAGACAAAGAGGCGCGTTTATACGGAGTTCGGACACTGCCGGCAACTTCTTACCAAAAAAAAATCAGAACAATAAGGCAGGGAGAGCTGCACTGCTATTAGATGATTTAGCCTGATCGGGTCATCCAACGGAAAGCGGCGACTTCGTTAAACTCGTCGACGCAGTCCATACCGCTGACTCGTTTGTCCAAAAAACTCCGATATTCCGGAAGGTTTGGGACTGAGTGTGCCGAAGTCGCCGCATTGGATCGGGAAAGATCCTCGGGAAATCCGATTAGCAATCCCAGTGGCCTGTTTTGTTTCGTCCTTAACCTAATGGCAGTGCAGCAGGCCTTGCAAGCCATCACTCGATCTGCTTCAACTGTTCCAGAATCCTCTCGGGTCGGACACGGATCCGCCAATTGTCGGTCAAGTCTTTCCAGTGCACTTTTCCCTCCCGGTCCAGGATGAACACGGCGGGACGGGCGATATCCTCCCCCTTGATACCGCCCTGCTCATGTCTCACTCCGAACAAGTCCATGACAACTCCTTCCGTATCGGCCAGAATCGGGAATTCCAGTCCGAGTTTATTGACGACTTTCAGACTCTGCTCCGGACGATCGACGCTGATCGCTGCGATTTCACCATCCAATGCCTGAATCTCTCCGATACGTGACTGCAATCCTTGCAGTTCCGAAAGGCAGAAGGGTCACCAATGTCCTCGATAAAAAACAAGAACCAGTTTCGAACCCAGATAATCGCTTTGAGTGAAGTTTGCCCCATCATGGCGAACCAGAGAGAAGCCCGGAGCCTTGGATAATTCATTCGTGACTTCGGTAGTCTCCGGCAGGCCGTAGGACATGAAGAATATATAGCTCGAAAACAACCCGGTAAGACCAAAGGAAAACAAAAAGCCCAATGCGGCACCCATTTTCTTCAATATTCCAGATTCCCGGGTGAAGGTTTGGCGGGTTCCCCGGCACGAAAGAACCAGACCGAAAATCAGGAGGGCGAGATTCAGCCAGGGACCATCGCGCAATGCCGGAACCTTCACGAAAATAGTGAAATAGCTGAATGCAGCCAACAAAACGATGACCGGCCCCAACCAGACATTGGAATTACGGTCAGATTTAGCAGTTGAATTTATCATTTCTCGTTTAGCTCAACATCGAACGGTGAATTTATTCGGGATTAATAGATAAAGCAAACCGGACAGGCAAGAAAAACTGAAATACGGAGTAAAGGATCCAAGTAAATGTGCCGGAAGGTAAGCTAACCGTTTGGTCTGTAGCCTGTAGCGTGCGCTGTCCCCAGCGCATTTGCAGTGGAATTGACGATCCTATCGGCTGGGGACAGCCGACGCTACAGCCAGACTCTCCCCGCACTATTAATCGCGCCCCGGAGAAGAGTTCATTCTTCATCGGATTCGTTTCTGGAAGATTCCAGTGCCATCATGGCTCGTTTCCGCTGAATTCCCCACCGGTATCCCCCAATGGCACCGCAACTGCGAATCACTCGATGACAAGGAATAAGATAGGCAATCGGATTGGCACCAACGGCATTGCCAATGGCACGGGAAGCCTGCGGCCTGCCAACCGATTCAGCCAATTGTTGGTAACCCATCCAATGCCCACTGGGGATTCTGAGTAACGCATGCCAAACCATCAGTTGAAACTCCGTGCCGTTCACCCACATTCTGAGCGTATAATCTGATTTCCTGCTCTTAGCCCTGCTCGGATACCGGAAGATACGTCCGACCTGTTTCACCGCAAAATCATGACTCTCCAACAACTGAGCTTTCGGCCAATCCTTAATTAATGCGGCGACTGCCTCCGTCTGCTCCTTCTCGTCCACAAAACAAATTCGACAAATTCCGCGATCATTTCCCCCGATCATACATAATCCGAAAGGAGATTTCGCGAAGCCATAATGAATAGTCAAACCACGGCCCATTTGCTTCACTTCACCGGGAGAAACAGCCTCCAGTGTGAGGCATAGGTCATGGAGTCGACCCGGGCCTGACAAACCCGATTCCAACGCAGCATTCAGTACACTGCCCTCCTGCATCAACCTCTGCCTTGCATGGGCATACGTCAACGCTTTCAGGAATGCCTTGGGTGTTACCCCGGCCCAGGATGAGAACATCCGGTGAAAATGAAACGGACTCAAACCCACGACTTTCGCCATGACATCGAGAGTGGGTTGGTCGGTATAATTTTCGGAAAGATAATCGATAACACGCGCAACCCGCTCAAAATCGTCCATGCAGTGATTGTAGACTGTATGAAGGAATGGGCCACCCGATTCTTGCGAGATCCACGGAGAGAACAGTCTTAAAGATGAAATCCCGTATTCCGGCCGTCAGAGCCTTTTCAGCAGTAACGGCTTCGCTAAATCCGGGGCAGAGAATGCGATGGGACTATCCCGACGAATTGACCGTATCACTTCGATGCGGATTATATTAAACTTCAACCGGTAGATTCGGAGACGGTGAAAGCGGAAAAAAAGGTGTTCAAACGTACCGACTATTCAACTCGGTTCGCGGCGTTCGTTGTTCCGGATCGTCAAAGCGCCGAGGTATTAAGTAAAGAGTTAAGATCCATCGAGATCGTTTCCAGTGTGAGAAGTCTTGCCGATCTGGAGGTCTACGAAGATCAGGGAGTCAATCTGGACCTTCCGGCAAGTTTTCTTTCTACCCTGCACAGTGAGGATGGGAAATATGCGGTGTACGCCTATCCAAAAGGCAATATATGGGACGTCGACATTCAGAACCGGTTTGTGGATCGTATGAAACAAATCGACAGCAAAGTGACAGGGATGCCTGTCATAGGAAAACTGATGCTGCAAAAAACAAAAGCGGCCCTGGAGATTACTGGAAGCAGAGCATTTCTCCTGATCGTTATCTTCGTCGTGCTCCAGTTCCGTAATATTCCCTCTGCATTGCTGGCGCTGCTACCATCTGCTCTTACCTGGATTTGGATGCCCTACCTGATGCACGTTTTCGGCCTGACTTTCAACCCTCTGAACGTCATGGCCCTCCCTGTCGTGTTGGGAATTGCGGTCGACGATGGAGCCCATCTGGTACATCGGTTTTACGAAGAGGGCGGCAACCTGATAGAAACTCTCACCGGAACAGGGCGAAGTGTGATACTGACCTCGATGACCAATATTGCCGCCTTCGGAACCCTGGCATTTTCAACCCATCAGGGCCTGCGTTCCCTCTGCTTCGCTCTCTGCATCGGTGTGTTCTGCGCACTGGTTGTCACCTTGACAGTCCTCCCTGTTCTCCTACCGGTATTTTCCAAATCGATCCTACACCGATAGCCTTGATGCAAACCAGTTGAGTGGGAAGGAATAATCTCAAGATCCCGATTGACAGACAAGAATTATGTGTAAACATTTACACATGGCGACGAATTTGGCAATCGATGAGAAACTTCTTAATAAAGCGCTGTGCATCGGAAGGAAAAAAACAAAAAAAGACACTGTAAATGAAGCCCTTAGAGAATTCATTCTAAGGCGTGAGCAAAAGAAAGTAATCGATTTATTTGGGACGGTTGATTATTACGAAGACTATGATACCAGGAAATTTCGGAGGAAATGATGGTGATCGTTGATTCCAATGTGTGGTCGGAAGCATTCAGGAAGAAAGGAAAGAAGAGCAGGTTTGTATCGTCATTGCAACGGTTGATAGAGAAGGAGGAGATATTGATTATAGGCCCTATTCGGCAGGAAGTTTTATCCGGAATAAAGGAGAAGGTGCATTTTGAGAAAATCAAGGCTGCGCTCCGAGCCTTTCCCAATCAAACGATAGATGATTCAATTTTTGAACTCGCGGCTTCTTTTTTCAATCTATGCCGAGCTAAGGGAATCCAGGGATCTCATACGGACTATTTAATTTGTGCCTGTGGAGTAGCATGGAAGGTCGGTATTTTCACCAAAGACAGGGATTTTTCCGGTTACGCCAAATATCTACCTATTGAGTTAATCAAAACTACCGTGTGATAATAAGATTACATCACTATATCATTCTTGTTCTGATGGTCTTGACTCGCCCGTTGCATTCCGCCGAGGAGGTAAAGGGAACTGACATCGCCACCGCCGCCCGCAGTCAAATCGGTAAAACATTGCGATATGATCCAAGTTACCGGGCGTTGGATTATCCAAACGGAGATGTTCCAATCGAAGGCGGGGTTTGCACCGATGTGATTGTGCGCTCCCTGCGAATTGCCCTGGATATGGATCTTCAGCGGTTAGTTCATGAAGACATGCGACGCAATTTCTCAAGTTATCCGAAGAATTGGGGTCTCACCAGACCGGATAAGAACATCGACCATCGGCGAGTCCCCAACCTTAAAACTTATTTCAAGAAAAACGGATACTCGCTTCCAATTTCAATGGATCCACAGAACTACAGACCCGGCGATCTGATGACTTGTATTGTTCCTCCGAACCTCCCTCACATCATGATCGTCAGTGACCGCAACAACTCACAGGGTCACCCTCTTGTCATTCACAACATTGGGGCAGGTGCTCGAGAAGAAGACCGATTATTTGAATTCAAGATCACGGGTCACTATAGGATCAAGGATTCTACGAAACGTCCTTCCACGACCGGAATAATATCTACCGACGAAAAACCCTCTTCCCAACACAAAAAGGCAACGGGGAACCCACTCAGTCCCCCCACCTACACAGTGGGCTCAAAACATGACGGAGGAACTCTCTCCGGGATTGCACGCATGTTCTACGGAGATTCGGACCAGTGGAAACGGATATACGAGGCCAACCGAAGAATAATTAAGAACCCGGATATCATCCGCAATGGGATGAAATTGAAAGTTCCAAGGATCGATAGAAACGAGACCCTTTCTTCAAGAGTGATGAAAGCTTCCCCCCCTACCATTCCGTTGAGGATCAGTCATTGATGGGGCATGGGTTTTCAATCCGTTGTCCACCGAAAACAACGGATAGGAATGCCTGTTCTTGATTAATCCGTGATTAACCGAATGGAGGTGTGCAGCGGGGGGCCCAATTTCCCTATTCAATTTGCATCCCATTGGAAGCGGGTTTATCTATAATAGGTCCAAATCGCAAAAAAGGGTGGAATTCATGCAAAGAAATGCCCTACAATAACTTTCAGCATTACAATCACTAATTTCGACTATGAAAAGCAGCCAAGGACTGTAATTATACAGAAAAACTCAGGCATACCCTTACGACACAATCACCCATGTGGAGTAGAAGAGTCATTGAACGAAGAATTGGAATAAGTGTTTCTATGAATGAAGCCCGAAGTATCATGAGACAAGCCGGTTTCATGGAGTTCGCGGTAAACTCGGAATATTTTATATACAAAAAAAAAGGCAGGATCATTCCACTCACTGCAAGTGGTGCTCCCATAGAAATCGTGGTGGTCAAAGCGGGTAAAGGACTATTGGTAAAAAGCCGATATTCCACCGTTATTCTATTTGACAATGGATATCTGGACAAATTGACGGATGATTTTGTAGCCAAATTCGAACCAACCTGAAATCATGCAAATGGGGCCGTTGGTCATATTGATCTGGTTTTCTCTGGTTGGCTCCGCAACCATTGCCGGATTGGTCATGGCCATAAAACGTGGCATTCCAAGTTTGAAATGGAGTTCCCTGCTCTTTTCAGGCTCTCTGTTGTGCTATGGATTCATCAGCGCTGGTATGGGGATCAGTGAAGGTGTTTGGACCTTTTCTTCTCTCGG
>DUCD01000349.1:8817-11434 GCA_012959985.1 Verrucomicrobiales bacterium
CCAAAAAATATTGTATGGATCCAACACTTCGATCTCTAGGGCATCCACAGCAGCCACCGGTGCTTTCCGTACAGACCTTTTCTTCTCCCGGTTTTTTCCTGATGACCGGAACCGGGCTGCTCGGACTGTTTTCAATCGGATCAGGGTGCGTTGGACTCAGCAGGAAAAAATCCGTCGACAAACCCTTCAGACTCTGAGTTTCCAACAATTCATTCAACTATGGGGTTGATTTGATTTTCGAGGTAGCTAGTGTCCATTCCTTCGAAATGATATCGACAACAGAAGAAAAGAACCTGAGCGACAGGAATACGGCCTCAACGAATCAAATATCACTACCTGATTCATTTGCGGATCGTCATCTCGGGCCCAGATCGGACGAAACCCGTCAGATGCTGAATGACATAGGTCTGGCTGATCTGGACAAGTTGATGCAGGAGACTCTGCCCTCATCGATCCGGCTTAAAAAGCCACTGGAGCTGCCGATGCCGATATCGGAATTCGGAGCCCTGGCGGAATTGAAGGCAATCGCATCCACAAACAAAGTTTATCAATCCTTCATCGGATTGGGATATTCCCATTGCATTGTCCCACCGGTGATTCAACGGACCATTCTGGAAAACCCGGGCTGGTACACCCAATACACCCCTTATCAATCCGAGATTTCCCAGGGCCGCCTGGAGGCGTTGCTGAATTTTCAGACGATCATTGCCGATTTGACTGGCCTGGATGTGTCCAACGCCTCCTTGCTCGATGAAGGAACCGCCGCCGCCGAAGCCATGGCTCTCTGCAAACCTTCTGCAGGTAGCGGAAGTCATGTATTCTGGGCTGCCAATGATTGTCACCCTCAAACCCTTGCCGTCCTGAAAACCAGATCCGAAAGATTCGGGTGGACCTTGAAGACCGGACATCCTGACCAACTCGGTGAAATCAAAGACGTTTTTGGAGTGCTACTTCAGAATCCATCGACGGATGGAGCCGTAAGAGATTACTCAGATATAATGTCCAGTCTAAAGCAGAAAAAGATCCCGGTCGTGATGGCGGTCGACCCGCTAAGTCTGGTTCTGGTAAAATCGCCGGGAGAAATGGGCGCAGACATCGCGGTGGGAAGCGCCCAAAGATTTGGGGTTCCACTTGGATTCGGGGGTCCGCATGCAGGATTCATTGCCGCATCGAGCTCCCTGATCAGAAGATTGCCCGGAAGAATCGTAGGGATCTCTCATGATTCCACAGGCAAACCCGGATACCGATTGACTTTGCAAACTCGCGAGCAACATATCCGTCGGGAACGAGCTACAAGCAATATCTGCACGGCCCAAGTTCTTCTGGCCATCCTGTCCTCAATGTATGTGGTATATCATGGCCCGGGTGGATTGCGGCGAATCGCCGGCCGGGTACACCAGTTGGCCACAATCCTTGCCAACAAACTGACCGCTATCAACTTCCCCCCTGTTTACCAACATTTTTTCGACACACTTCGCATCGATACGGATCCGCGAACCATTGAAATGATTCTTGATGAAGCCCGGAAAGTGGAAATCAACCTTAGAAGAATCGATAAGTCTTCAATCGGAATTTCGTTGGATGAAACCTGCGGGCCTGAAGATTTGAATAAAATCGTTGAATGTTTTTTGAGGGCTTCAGGACAGTTTTCCTCGCTGGACAGTGGCACGCAGGGACAGCACTCCCCACCTGAGGGCGGCGCGCTGGGACAGCACTCCCTACCTGATGATCTTCTGCGATCTACTGATTTTCTCTCCCACTCGGTTTTCAACAAGTATCACAGTGAAACGGAGATGCTCCGATATATCCGTAAATTGGAATCACGGGATTTATCGCTCGCGGATTCCATGATCCCTCTGGGGTCCTGTACGATGAAACTCAATGCCGCCTCGGAGTTAATCCCCATATCCTGGCCTGAATTCAAAGACATCCATCCTTTTGCACCGATCGAACAAACTCAGGGATATCATCAGTTGTTCAAGGATCTTGAAAATTGGCTGATGGAGATCACCGGCTTCGACGCCGTTTCCCTGCAACCGAATGCGGGTTCTCAAGGAGAGTATGCCGGTCTGATCGCCATCAGAAGTCATCAGGAATCTGAAGGTCAGGCAAACCGAAACATCTGTCTGATTCCTCAGTCAGCCCATGGAACGAATCCGGCAAGCGCGGTCATGACAGGCCTCAAAGTCATCACGATCAAATGCGATTCGGACGGAAACATCGATATCGAAGACCTAAAGGTCAAAGCCGACAAGCACCGGGAGCAACTGTCCTCGTTGATGGTGACCTATCCATCGACTCATGGTGTGTTTGAAGAATCCATTCGGGACATTTGCGACATCATTCACAAAGCAGGAGGCATGGTGTACATGGACGGGGCCAATATGAATGCCCAGGTAGGTCTATGCAGACCCGCCGACATCGGCGCGGATGTGTGCCACCTGAACCTTCACAAAACGTTCTGCATACCTCATGGCGGCGGCGGCCCCGGCGTAGGCCCCATTGCCGTAACCCAGAAACTTGCCCCTCACCTTCCAGGCCATCCCATGGTTGCCAATGCTCACGGAAAATTTCACGACACCATCGCATCGGCTCCCTGGGGCAGCCCCGGAATCCT
>DUCD01000349.1:11468-13666 GCA_012959985.1 Verrucomicrobiales bacterium
ACGGTCTGACTATGGCTTCCCAAATTGCCATCCTGAACGCCAATTACATGGCTGAAAAACTGGCCCCCTATTATCCGATTCTTTACCGAGGAAAAAACAACCGCGTCGCCCATGAGTGCATCATCGATCTGCGCCACTTTCGGAAACACGGTATAGAAGTTGAGGATGTAGCCAAACGCCTGATCGATTACGGATTCCATGCCCCGACTATTTCATGGCCAGTCACCGGCACGATGATGATCGAACCGACTGAAAGCGAATCCAAGGCAGAACTGGATCGTTACTGTGAAGCCATGATTGCCATTCGAAAAGAGATCGACTCCATCATCGATGGAAAAACGGATGCAACGAACAATCTATTAAAGAACGCCCCCCATTCGGCAGCCATGATTACCAATGATTCATGGGATCACCCCTACACCCGCAACGAAGCCGCTTTTCCGGCAGAATGGACTCAGGACCACAAATTCTGGCCGGCAGTCGGCCGCATCGACAATGTTTACGGGGACCGAAACCCGGTGTGTTCCTGCCCAGTTCCTGAAGTTGAGAATCCAGGTCCAGAGGCGAGCGAATAGCCGTTCAGCGCCCCCAACTGAATGACCCTCTTTTGTTTTCACTTGTCACCTTGCTATGAGCTTCTTACTGTTGTTGTTCAATCGACCTTAACCCAAATAATTATGAGAAAACTCAGAAATTCAACTATCGGAATTGTTACCTTGGCCATCGTGCTGATGGGATCAATGCAGACTACTTTCGCTGGCGATCATCATGAAGGATGGATCAAGCTGATGGACGGAAAGACTTTCAAGGGATGGAAGATCACCGAAGAGAACCCGGATACTTTTCAGATCGTGGATGGGGCTTTTGTGGCCAAAGGCCCTCGCGCCCATTTGTTTTATAACGGTTCGGTAAAAAATCATGATTTCAAGAATTTCGAACTCAAAGTGACCGTCAAGACTCTGAAGAAATCCAATGGCGGAATTTATATTCACACCAAATTCGAGAAATCAGGCTGGCCGTCGAAGGGTTATGAAATTCAAGTGAACAATTCACACAGTGATTGGCGCCGCACGGCTTCCGTTTATGCCATTAAAGATGTCCGGGAAAAGCTGAAGAATGACGGAGAATGGTACACTTACCACCTCATTGTAAAAGGAAAGAAGATCACAGTGAAACTGGATGGAAAAACTGTGAACGAGTATACCGAACCGGAGAATGCAGAACGTCCGAACGGCATGAAGGACCGACTGCTCAACTCCGGAACATTCGGCCTTCAGGGACACGACCCAGGATCCACTATTTATTATAAGGACATCATGGTGAAACCGCTGGCTGACTAAGGGACCGCCTAGTCAACTTTAAAGCATTTCCATCAATTCTCCCGGCGTCCGCAACAACCTGCGGGCGCCGTTTTCTTTTAGTTCCTCTGCAGTTCGAAATCCCCACAAGGCCCCAACGGGCATCATCCCTGCGCGGACCGCTGTTTTCATATCTACCGAAGTATCTCCAAGGTATAAGATTTTTTCCGGGATAATCCCCCAGGCCGAAGCAATGGATAGTGCCCCGACGGGATCCGGCTTTTTCGGAATTTCCTCCGTCTGCCCAACGACGGGATCAAAATTCCACGAATTGAGGAACCGGGAAACACACTTTTTAGTAAAGTCATCCGGCTTATTGGAAAGAACGGCCATTCGTATCTGTTTTTTCGACAAGTCATCCAACATTGGCCCAATGCCTTCATAGGTGCAGGTCGATTGATCCCAATTATCTTTGTATATACGTCGGAATGATGCCACACATTCTGAGACAGTGACATCGTCTCTTCGATCTTCGGGCAGGATTCTTTCAACAAGAGTTCGGACACCATCGCCGACAAAGAACCGGTACTTCTCCATGGGATAAACCGGAAATCCATGATCCTCCAGGACCTGGTTTGAGGAACGAGCCAAATCTTCCAGAGTATCCAGAAGAGTACCATCAAGATCAAAAACAACTGCTTGGAAGGACATATTTTGTGCCAGAAATAAACGATTCAAGAAACGGGAAAATAAGGAAGTTAGGAAACCAGGTCAAGAAACAGATTGATTTCCTAAAACTCAAGGGTGGGCCTAAACTTAGGGACCACTCAATAATAACTTCGCCATTTGCTGGAGGAGAATTGGGTTTCTGGCAAGGCGCGGCAAAGGAGCAAAGCCAAA
>DUCD01000349.1:13771-16531 GCA_012959985.1 Verrucomicrobiales bacterium
CCCCATGAGGGGATACGTCCTCCTCGTGCCTTGCATCCGACAAGACGGCGCTCCCGCCAAATGGTGAATTTATTTTTGAGCGATCCCTTAGAGGCTTCCTATAGCCTTGGAGGTTGGAACGGCAGAGGATTGATTGGTCTCGATAAGTTTCAAAAAAACCCGAGACCTTTCCTGGCCTTGATCCACTTCATTCGCGGTCATTATACTCTGAAGGTCCTGTTGACTCACTTAAAAAAGACACCGAAGGGGTGGTTCAGGCTGCATCCCGTTGACTCATAATAGAGGACACCGTAGCGGTCTCTTTTCGGGGGTTCTTTTTTTGTTTTTTGGGCACCGCAGGGGAGAAAGATTCCGGAGCGGAGCGGAGGGAGCTTTCTCCCCTGCGGTCAGCCCCTGGATCCACCTCTGATTCCTGTCCCAACCTGTTTATCAGTTGGTTGATGTCTTTCAATCTTTTTTCAATGTCTTCTTTCATTTCGATGGGATCGTGTCCGGTCCGAAGTCTTTTAAGCGATCGGACCGGTTTCCTCTCTCCCCTGGCTTGCCAATAGTCCATTAATCGTTGGCATGGAGTTTGAGGATGCTTCTCATGTCTCCTGATCAACTTCCCTTCTTTTCTTCTCTTTTCTTTTCGGTCTGTTTCATCGTTGCACAGTAGAGGTTTCTCCATAGTGACCATTGCTCCAACAACTCATTGATTGGCTCCTCCAACCCCTTGTGATCCAGCCGATCGTAACCCAGCAACAGACGTAGGTGGGTGTAGTTCTTTTGCTCCACATGAGCCTGGTCGTTCTTTCGATAAGGGCGTGAGCGGGTCAACTCGATCCTGGGTTCTCTGTTCTCAAAGTGCCCTTTGAAATGCCAGTTGAGAAACTCGCTGCCATTGTCGGTATCAACCCCTTTGAGGGCGAATGGAAGAGTGGATTCAATTTGGGTGAATCGCTCGCAAACACCGTGTTTCCCTTTGTTCCAGACCGATCGCACTTCAGTCCAACCACTAAATATATCGGTGTTGTCCAAGGTCCACAGAAAGCTCCCATCCATGGATCCTCCACAGTGGGCCACAGTATCGGATTCCAGCCAACCGGGCTCATGCACATCCCACGCCTGAGCTCGAATCGGGGTGGCCGCTTTGATGGATGCGTTGGACTTGGGAGGTCGCCTCCGGCGTCCGCAAATTGATGCCCGGTGAGTTTCAAGAACCCGATCAACCTGTGAGGGGCTGATCTGCGAAATCTTCCTGGCAACTCCTCGTGGCAGCCGACCGTGGCGTTGTTCGTAGGATTTGAGCCAAATCGGTAACACCGGCACCAGCCGTTTGCCCCAGGGTTGTTCGTTGAGAAGCCAAATCTCTTTGATCACCTTGATGACTTTTTCATCGTAAATGCATTTTCTCCCGCGCTTAACTGGAGGCCTGTCAGGTGGCTTCCGAACCCCTCGCAGAAGTTTAATCGCGTACTTTCTTTCATAGCCTGTGACTTCAATGAACTCATCAATAAGGCAACTTTTTGCAGCTTTTCCTGTTCTTCCGGCATACCTCCAACGCATCTTTTGAAGATACTCATCTTTGCTTTTTTTGCTCATCGTGACGTCCATTCGCCACGCTGTCCTTAATTTTGAGTCAACGGGAAGCTTTCCTTCCTTCCTCCTCATCCCCTTCGGTGTCTTTTTTTATGAGTCAACACGACTCGAGAATGGTTTCCAAGCCTTCCTTGTCGGTCAGGATGATGTCGGTCAGGATGATGTCAAATTTGACTTTATCACAGAGATCCGTCGCGACCTCACCTGATTCCGCTTCCTGCGCCTCGTGCCCTTGTTTTGTCAAAAAGCGACACATAGCTTTTCGGATTTGTTCCTCATCATCAATGACTAGAATCTTCGCCATATTATACACCCGCTTTTATTGAAGTCCTAACCAATTCGTTAGGAAAGCTTTTTAATAGTCAATCCCATCACATAGTTCAGATTTGAGGATCTTCCTGAGAAATGACCCCATTTCATTATAAATATCATCGGTTGCCACCGATGAAAACTTTAGTCTTTTCATTTCGTTGGGAGAGATTGGAAGGCAGGCATGTATTGAGCCAAAAAACATGACACCGGGGAGTAGTCGCTAGGCAGCGTTTTTGAGTGAAATGATGGATGTGTTCTACCATGATCCGGGGTCGGCGCCCCCGCCTTCAGGGGATCGTAGATGTCGATCACGCCCCTGAAGGCGGCCGCACTGAGGCCGGGGATGCCATATTCACTTCTCCGGTAGTTACTGATGGGCGGGTGTATGTGGTGGGTGGTTCCGGAACTGCATTTGCCTTCGACGCTCAAACCCTCGAACAGAAGTGGGGATTTACATCCGATTCTGCAAATTCAAATTGCAATAATCTCTCTTCACCGGCTTTCTCCACTTTGGAACGATGACCGGTTCCTACTTCGTCACCGACGCCATCACCCGTCGGATTTTTTGCGACGCTCCTACATTCTCGGTGTGTGCCACGGGTTGGATTGAAATGGACAGGACGAAGAGAAGAGGTGGTATTGCTCGGGTTACATAATTCCGGCAAAGGTGGTATCCCGGGGGCATTCAACCCCTGGTGATTCTGAAGTAACGAAATAAGGTATTGAATAAGAATAGGTTGGGATCAAATCTTGAAGAAACAGTCAAAAAAATTAATAAAGTTGAATGTGCTTCGTAATTATATGTTTCTTATTTGCTCAACAATTCAATACCAACACCGTTTTCTTTTGTAATTTGATTAAAGTGTC
>DUCD01000350.1:0-4081 GCA_012959985.1 Verrucomicrobiales bacterium
TGATTACCGATTACAGGCGTCTCTCAGAAAAACGAAAAACCTTTATCCGTGCCTGAGATCAGGTAGGGCTCGCTGTCCCAGCGCGCCGAAGGTTTGTTTTTCAGCCCTACCTTAATGCTCTTCTTAGGGACACCTCAAAAATAACTTTGCCCCAGCAAATGGCGAAGCAATTCTTGAGCGATCCCTTAGTCTCCGTATCCCTGCATCAATACCAGCATTTCCTTCACGGCCTTCTCCAACCCGGTGAAAATGGACCGACATATGATGCTATGGCCAATGTTCAATTCAATAAGATGAGGAACCTCATGAATCTGTTTCAAATTATCGTAGTCCAATCCATGACCGGCATTGACTAGTATTCCCTGTTCATGCGCTGCGATCGCCGCCTTCTGGAGTCGAATGAACTCCCCCTCAAAATCTCCCGTTTTGAAGCGTTCACAGAAAGCTCCTGTATGCAGTTCGATGAATTCTGCTCCGGAATCAGCACATGCCTGAATTTGGTCAGGATCCGGATCGATGAATAAGCTTGTTTCGATTCCTGCCTCCTTCATCTGATTTACCGTTTCACGGATGGATGAAAGTTGGCCGACTACATTGAGTCCTCCTTCGGTGGTGACTTCTTCCCGGTTCTCCGGAACAATGCACACAATCTCAGGCTTTAGTCCTAAGGCAATACGGATCATCTCCTCTGTATTTGCCATTTCCATATTGAGTCGAATGCTCACCACTTCACGCAGCATTTTTAGATCTCTATCCTGAATATGCCGACGGTCTTCCCTGAGATGTGCCGTGATACCATAGGCACCTGCTTTTTCACAAATCCGAACGGCTGCCTGCAGATCCGGTTCTCCATTCGGGAGGCCGCGGTAACGGGCCTCCCGCAAGGTTGTGATATGATCAATATTAACTCCAAGTTTCAGCATGACGCCCAGAACTTAATACCGGACCACTTTCCTCGGCCACACATTTTTATCGCCAATTTTTGCCATGGCAACCCCTGAAACCGGCCGCTCATGTTTTTCAAACCCAATGACGGTAGGGCCCGCTCTCCGAGCGCGATTAAAAGTGAAGGGATCCGGCAAATTAGCGTCTTGTTTGCTGTAGCGTGGGCTGTCCCCAGCGCATTTCCAGTATAATCAACGACCCTTTCTGCTGAGGACAGTCGACCCATTCGGCTGAGGACAGTCGACGCTACAGTAATTTTTTCCCTGCACTATTAATCGTAACTACCGAATACCTAAAAATCACTTTTGAATTCGCCGTAAATTTGTTATTAGATCTGTATTAAGGAGGTGTTTTCCATTAACAGGCCGCTTGTACCGGTATGTCTGATCTTTGTCGTGGGGATTGCGATGGGGAGTCCATTGGAATTACCTTTGGTTCCTACTTTTGTCGGCAGCTTGTTTCTCGGTTGTATTTCCCTCGGTTGGGGGCACATGCGGAACTATTTCCTGCCGGCATTTATCCTTAGCTGTGGCATCGTTCACATTCAGGTCACTACGGCAATTCTTTCGCCTTTCGACTTGCGGGAGGTCATGGGTGAAAATCCTGAATTTATCAAACTGACGGCCGTCTTGCTGGAATCTCCGAAGGTTAAAGAACAGGTGTTACCTTCTGGAAAAAGCAGATGGAAAACAAAAGTGCGCCTGAGGTTGCGTCGGCGCCTTGCCGATCATTCGGGAGTTGGACACTCGTTGAAAGGAGATGTCATTGCCACTATGTCCGGTCGATTGCCGGATTCATTCTTTCGGGGTCGAGCCGTTCAAGTGGAGGGAATCCTGAAAAGACCCCCATCGTCGCGGGCCGAGGGATTGTTCAATTATCGCATTTTTCTTGAACGGCAGGGGATTTATTATCTCTTTCAGACGGAAAATAATCACGACTGGAAGATCGTGGATCAGAGGAAAGATCCCATTAAGCCACTGTCCGATCGATTCAGAAAATGGGCACAGGAAACCTTAGCCAAAGGATTGAATCCGGATGATCCGGTATTGGCCCTGTTGTACGCGATATCGCTGGGGGATCGCGAACGGAT
Source organism: Verrucomicrobiales bacterium (assembly GCA_012959985.1). GTDB lineage: Bacteria > Verrucomicrobiota > Verrucomicrobiia > Limisphaerales > DUCD01 > DUCD01. Next base: position 2,036 of record DUCD01000350.1, read on the forward strand.
ATCCAGTCATCTTAAAGAGCCCTTTTTACATTCCGGAACCATGCACTTATTTGCAGTCAGCGGGTTGCATGTTGGGTTGATTACCGGAATGTTGATGGTTCTACTGCGAACGCTTCGGGTTCCTGGATCATGGTGTGGGGCTCTTCTGATTCCCGCTCTTTGGTTTTATGCCGCTGTGACAGGATGGCAAACTTCGACGATTCGTGCCTGCATCATGACCTCGGTAATTCTCGGTGCCTGCTTGTTGAAGCGTCCACCCGACTTAATCAATTCAATTGCAGTCTCCGCGCTGATCCTTCTGATTTGGGATCCCAGGCAATTGTTTCAGTCCGGTTTTCAGCTTTCGTTCACTGTCGTAATCAGCATTGCCTTGTTCTATCAGTCCGGTCGTCGGATTTGGCAGGACTTAAATAAAACCGATCCTTATCTCCCTGATCCACAAAAAAAGAACCGTCTTGAAGTCTCGTTTTCAAATTCCACCATGAGGTATCTATTCCTGAATTTCTGGGTCTCACTCAGCGCATGGTTGGGTTCGCTCCCGCTGGTCGCCGTGTACTTTCACGTGATTGCTGTTGTGGGTGTGTTCGTGAATATGCTGGTGATTCCATTGGCCACATTTTGTCTGATGGCATGTCTCGGGAGTTGGATCAGTGCCTTGATCGTCCCCTTCTTGACTGAAACCTTCAATCACAGTGCCTGGTTCTGGATGGTCTCGATTATGAATATCACAAAACTTGCATCGGATTTTCCAGGGGCTTCATTTTTTGTAAGAGCTCCTGATCCCTTCGAAATCATTGCTTATTACTTTGTTTTTTTTGGATCTGCCGGCGCATTGTTTTATAGAGATATCAGATTTGTTTTTATGATCATGGCAACTTCTCTTCTGCTGGGAGTTATCTGTTTTTTTACAAATTTTAAAGGCTCAGAATTAACCGTGCTCTCTCTTTCAGGCGGAGATGCCCTATTCTACGAATCCACCGAAAAGGGAGGGGGATCAAACCTGTTAATCGACTGTGGCGATTCTTCAGACACCGAATTCATGGTAATGCCTTTTCTCAAGACCAAAGGCCTCGGCTTCATCAATCATTTTCTGTTGACCCATGGGGATAAAAAACACGTCGGTGGTGCGGGTATCATTGTGGAAAAACTTCACCCTCAGGCCATTGCCTTTGCCGATGTCGGATACCGATCCACAGTATTTCGTGACTTCATTGCAGATGTCAGAACGAAATCGCCGGATTCACTGGCACCCATGAGAAAGGGAGACCGTTTTTGCGATTGGGAAATTCTTCACCCCACCGGATTGGAACCGATGACCCGAGCAGATGATCACCCACTGGTTATTGGGAAAACCATCCATGGTGTATCCGTCCTCCTTCTTTCAGATCTGAGTCGCAGGGGGCAGGATGTTCTGATCCGCAACAATCCGGGTTTAAAGACCGATATCCTCATCTGTAGTGTTCTGGGGAACCATGTTCCGCCAAGCCCTATGTTCCTTAAACGAATTCATCCCAAAGTTCTTATCATCAGCGCCGGTTCGCATTCAGGGGATCAACAACCCAATCGTCGATTCAGATTGGAAATGGATCGTCTGGGAATTCCCTTGTTCTATACCCACGACGAGGGTTCCCTCACCCTTTCCTTTCAAAAAGACAAAGTCTCCCTTACAACCATGTCCGGTAAACAATGGATCTTAAGGTAGGGCCCGCTGTCCCCAGCGCGCCGCTTCAGCCTTCCTCAACACAATCAGAACTCAGTAAGTCAGGCAAATGAAGGGCTGTCCGATGCCAATTATAACTCCCTGAAAACCAGACAGTCAATGGGAGGGAGAGCGTCCTCGCGGGCCAATCATGGATTTCTTCATACATGGACAGGAAGACAAGTAGGCGTGGGATACTTTTCTGTCTACCCCTTTTCAGGCTCGCGGGGACGCTCTCCCTCCCATTAGTGTATACTGATCGGCATCAAGTTTTCGGAAAATCCCAGGGGCTGAAATTGTCGGACTTGATGGGCTGGAATATAAGTCCCGGCGATTTCCTGAAGCCC
>DUCD01000350.1:4171-12403 GCA_012959985.1 Verrucomicrobiales bacterium
TCATGGAGTATAAACACGTGATTTTCCATGAACGGCCTCAGCGCGGCCACCTTCAGGTACCATGTTCTGCCCGGCATTAAGTTTGTGAAGAATTCCGAGGTTTAAATCCGAAAACTTGATGCGTAAGAGTATAATCCGGTATCCTTAGGCTCCCACGGATGCTGAAGGCTCACTTAAAGGGACTTCAAGTTGGCAGTTCTGATCCCTCGATTCAGACAATTAATCCCATTTTAATCTTTATCCATACTTGAAAGCAGATTAGACAAATCCAAGTGCCGCTCGGGCACCTGGTCGAAACATGTGAGATCGGCACCATTCCTGCCATCTCAATACGAGAAATATCACAAATGAAATCAGTAAGTCCGTGGTTGATTATTTCACTCTCTGCGAACCGACCGGGACGAAGTCCATGCCAAGACATCCCTGAGTTGATACCTAATCATTCGTTTTCGATTTTTCTTTCCCCTTCTTTTTCATTTCAGTAATATTTCCTAACCATATGTCCATCAACTATCTAATACTCCTGATTTCCCTTCCATTTCTGTGGTGGCCGGTTCGGATTCCCAAGGATATTATCCATTATCGCCATAATCCTCCCACGGTTCGAGATCCGCACATTAAAGGCTTCTTCGGGTTTATATGGAATTGGTTCGACTTTTGCCGTGCCATAATCGGGACTTTTCTCCTGCTATCTGCAGTGACCAGTGATCCTGAAATTGAGAATGCGGCGATGATTGAAAAAATCACAGAATGGATGATTCTTGCCGTTGGAATCGGATTGCAGGTAATGAAATACCTCAGCAAAACAAAAAGCTGGTTGCTGGTTGCTCCGATTTGTTATTTGGCTGGTTTAAACTTGGGATATATCAACCCATGGGTAAGCGGGTTTTCACTTTTTGCTGCATTGATGGCGGTCCCCGCTTCAGGAACTCTAAGAATCATCCTGCCTGTCCTGACTGTTTCCATGATCACTTCGGGATTGCTCTTATCAGAGAGTATTATCGATGTCGGACTGCTGAGCACATTGAACCTCCTTCCGATCTCTCTCGGAGTAATGACCGCACATCGTCTGAATATTGCCTGTAAGAAAAAATCACGACGAAGGTAGGTGCGGCAAAAGTGAATTTCCCGAATAACCGATAGTATGAATTATCCAAGTAGCGGAAAATGTGGATTTTCCGGTTCTGACAAATTCAACAAAGGCTCATGAAAATTTGCTGTATAGGTGCCGGCTATGTCGGAGGACCCACCATGGCCGTTATTGCCGCTAAATGTCCGGAAATCACGGTGACCGTGGTTGATATCAATTCGGAGCGAATCGCAAAGTGGAACTCCGACGATCTCCCGATTTATGAACCAGGTTTGAAGGAAATCGTCGAAGAAAGCCGTGGACGCAACCTGTTTTTCAGTGACGATGTCGACCAGGGTATCCGTGACGCAGAAATAATTTTTGTTTCAGTAAATACACCTACCAAGACCTACGGCGTCGGCGCCGGGAGGGCAGCCGATTTAAAGTATTGGGAAGCTTGTGCTCGTCGTATTGCTGCCGTGGCCGAGGATTCGAAGATCGTAGTGGAAAAATCGACACTTCCGGTTCGCACGGCTGAATCCATGGGGAGGGTTCTGGAGGCCAATGCCAATGGCGTGCGCTTCGATATTCTTTCCAATCCCGAGTTTCTGGCAGAGGGAACAGCCATAGCCGATCTAGAGATGCCGGACCGGGTTTTGATTGGAGGCGAACCCACTCCGGAAGGCCAGGAAGCCGTTCAGAAACTCGTTTCCATTTATGCAAATTGGGTGCCGACCGATCGGATCCAGACAACCAATCTCTGGTCTTCAGAGCTTTCCAAACTGGTGGCCAATGCCTTCCTGGCTCAAAGGATTTCCAGCATCAACTCCATTTCCGCGCTGTGCGAAGCGACCGGAGCCAATATCGACGAAGTCGCCCATGCCGTTGGTTCGGATTCCAGAATCGGTCCGAAATTCCTTAAAGCTTCCGTTGGATTCGGAGGCTCCTGCTTCCAGAAGGATATTTTGAATCTGGTCTATCTTTGTGATCATTTCGGTTTGCCGGAGGTGGCACGCTATTGGGAACAGGTCGTCGAAATGAACAATCGACAACGCCTCCGATTTGCCGAACTTATCACCAAGACGATGTTCAATACCGTTGCCGAAAAGGAATTGGCGATTCTTGGATTCGCCTTCAAAAAGGATACCAACGACACCCGAGAATCCGCCGCGATTTATGTCTGCCAATCGCTCTTGGAAGAGGGAGCCATCCTTGATATCTACGATCCCAAAGTCGGATCTGATCAAATCCTCGGTGATCTTGAAAAAGCCGGCGTTCAACTGGACGAATCCACACGATCAAGGATCCGTATTCATGCGAACTCATCGGATGCCATCAATAATACCCACGCCGTGATCGTCCTGACTGAATGGGACGAATTCAAAGAAATCGATTTCGATATCCTTTACTCGACCATGGCTAAACCGGCTTTCATTTTTGACGGACGAAACATCCTGGATCACGACCGGCTAAAACAAATCGGATACCAAGTCCATGCCATCGGAAAACAATAAAATCCTTATCACAGGAACCTCCGGTTTCATTGGCTTTCACCTCGCCAAGTCGTTTCTGGAAGAGGGCGCTGAAGTTGTCGGGATCGATAACTTCAATGGCTACTATTCCATTAATCTCAAGGAGAGTCGAAACGAGATTCTGGAAGACTTTAAAGGGTTTCAAGGAATTCGCATGAATCTTTGCGATTATGAGTCCCTGCTTGAGTTGTTCTCACGTGAATCATTTGAAAAAGTATGTCACCTCGCGGCACAACCGGGCGTCCGCTACTCCCTGTCCCATCCCTTTGCCTATCAGAAAAGTAACTTGGAATCTTTTCTTAATGTCCTGGAAGCTTGCAGACATTCAAAGGTAAAACGCTTGGTCTTTGCCTCCAGTTCCAGTGTCTACGGTAATAATAAACAACTGCCTTTCAGCGAAGAAGACTCAGTGGATCATCCTGTCAGCCTCTACGCGGCCACCAAAAAAGCCAACGAACTTATGGCCCATGCTTATCATCAACTTTATGGGTTCCAAACAATAGGGCTGCGTTTCTTTACGGTCTATGGACCATGGGGAAGACCCGATATGGCGTCATGGATGTTCACCGATGCTATCCTGAATGATCGCCCGATTAAGGTTTTCAACCAAGGGAATATGAGACGCGATTTCACCTACATCGATGATATTATCCAGGGCGTTCGGGCAGCACTGCTCAAGGAAGATTTGGATCCATTCGAAATCTTTAACCTTGGAAATCATCAATCGGAGAACTTGATGGATTTCATCAACCTGATCGGAAGAGAACTCGGGAAATCACCGGAAATGGAACTGCTTCCCATGCAGGCAGGTGATGTCGAAACCACCTATGCCGATATCACCAAAGCTCGGGAAAAATTGGGATTTGAACCCAAAACTCCTATCGAAAAGGGGATTCCCGAGTTCATAACTTGGTTTAAAAACTACAATAACCTATAAATTTCCTTGAAATACCGTCAATATTGTTCAATATGAATTAAATGTTTTAAACGGTGCTTTGGTGCGACAGTCGGAATCCGGAATGCGAACCGACCGGCACGAAGTGTCGCCACCTCCAGTAGCGGGATTCGTAAGAATTCCGAGGCATGAGAACTGAATAATTCGCCGATCAATACCTTGCCCGGCAGTGCTCATCAGCTATTAGGTTAAGAGCAGAATTAACGTTCTTATCCAGATAATCCCTGGTTGCCTCCTGATCCAAAGCGGCGTCTTCGTCGCACGCAGTCCCAAACCTACCGGAATATCAGAGCTTTCTGGACAAACGCGTCAGCGGTATGGACTGCGGCGACGAGTTTTACGAAGTCGCCGCTTTCCGGTTACAGGTTTTACACACGCGTCATAGTATCGACATCTCCGAAACTGGCCCCATCGCGTTTGGAACATGGATAAAATGTAGGTAGATTTCAATGATCCCGGCTCAACGCACCGGGCTTCAGTAAAGTCCGTTCCCCTTTATTGATCCCATTACCGAATGCCTGTTCCCATACTCAATCTTAAATTGCAGAATCAACCGTTGGAAGGTGATTTGAAAGCTGTGTTCGACCGAGTATTGGACTCGGGGCGATATATTCTGGGACCGGAAGTAGAACAGTTTGAGCAGAATATCGCACAAGCATTCGATGCAGAACATGCTATCGGAGTCTCCTCGGGAACGGATGCATTGATAATTGCTCTGACCGCACTTGGTATAGGACCTGGAGATGAAGTAATCTGCCCAAGCTTTACTTTTTTCGCGACGGCGGGATCCATCGCCCGGATAGGAGCCGTTCCTGTTTTCTGTGATTCGCAGTTCATCGATTTTAATCTGGATATTGATGATCTTACTCGACGAGTCACACCCAAGACCAAGGCAATCATTCCGGTTCACCTATTCGGTCAGGCTGCCCGAATGGATCGCTTGATGGATTTTGCTCGGGATAAGGGGATATTTGTCATTGAGGATGCCGCCCAGGCCATCGGTGCACAATATCAAGGGCGGCAAGTCGGTGGGTTCGGGGATCTGGGAGTCTTCAGTTTTTATCCCACGAAGAATCTAGGGGGATTTGGGGACGCCGGGATGGTGGTTGCCCAGGATGAATCATTATCAGAAAAACTCCGTCTACTGCGTAATCATGGCGAAAATCCGAAGTATCATCATTTGATGGTAGGCGGAAATTTCCGCATGGATCCACTTCAGGCAGGCTTGCTGAATGTCAAACTACCCCATTATCAGGAATATCTCCAAAAACGGCGAAACAATGCGGCTTATTATTCCAAAGAACTGTCGAATATAGCAGGAATCGAAGCAGGAACACAATGGGAGGGCGAGCGTCCCCGCGAGCCGGTTGAGAATCCTGATCCCCTGAAGCTGGCCGCGCTGAGGCCGGATATGCCAACATCCAATGATGAACGTGTTCCCACCCACTGCATTCTTCTCCCGACTGAAAAGCCCGGATGTCTCCATACTTGGAATCAGTATACCTTACGAGTCATCGGAAATGGGAAGCGGGATTCCCTGAAAGCATTTTTAACTGAAAGAGGAATCGGCGCCGAAATCTACTATCCGGTTCCCCTGCATCGTCAAAAATGCTTTGAACATTTCTGTGTTGATTACCGGGAATCCTTGCCCGTGGCGGATGAATTGGCATCTCAGGTAATGAGTATCCCCATTTTTCCTGAATTGACTGTTTCCTCTAAAGACCAAGTCATCGAATCCATTCAGGATTGGGTGAAGAGCAATCATGAATAAATTGACCACCACACGCCGAGAAATGGTGGAAGCCGGCGGTCGGCTTTGCCAAATCCTCGGATTGCCCCGATCTACAGGCCAAATCTATGGGCTATTATACCTTTCTCCCAAACCGCTCTCGTTAAATGATATCGTGGACGTTCTTGGAATCAGCAAAGGCAGCGCCAGCACCGGCACTCGCCAACTAGCCAGTTGGGGAGCCGTCAAGCAGGTTTGGGTTCAGGGGAATCGACGCGATTTCTATGAAGTTCTCGCTGATCTGGGAACTTTGCTGCAGGGTGGATTCAACGACTATTTTAAACCCCGTCTTCATTCTTCACAGAGTAGGATTAATGGCATGGAACATTCCCTTCAGGAAGAGCTTAAGTCGGGTGATGTAACGAAAGAGGATTACAAATTCTGCTTACAGAGAATTACTCAGTTGACCCGTATGCATCGAAAAATAAAACGCTTGACACCCTTGGCTGGAAAGCTTATGAAATGACCCCTGTTACTAGCCGGGAAAGGCAGCAGACGCCAAGCAGGATCCATCCATCGTAAATTCCTAAGCCTGCCTCCTTGTACGCATCCCCCTGTAGCGGAATTTGTAAGAATTCCGAGAGCATAGTGAACACCGCAACATCTTAGGGACCGCTCAAAAATAAATTCACCATTTGGCGGGAACGCCGTCGATTCGCCTAAAGGTTGGAGTTCACGCTTCAGCGTGTTTTTCATCAGTTCCAGACACGCTGAAGCGTGAACTCCAACCGATGCCCTGTTTCAGCTTAGTCAGTGATATATTCTAACGCATCAAGTTTGTGAAGAATTCCGAGGTTTAAATCCGAAAACTTGATGCGTAAGAGTATATTTCTGAGGGGGCCCTTAACCATTGAGTGGCGGGCAGCCTTAGTGTAAAAAGTAACGGCGACAATCTGGGGCGACTGCCGCCGCTACCATTCCATGGCGTTCCTGCCGTTGTAGTAGTGGATCATCTTTTCCAATGAATTACATCGGCCGGTTCGCTCACTCGCACCTCCTTGGCGTCGCTTCCCGTGATGGGAAAGAAAATCTGCGCTTCGATACGGAAACAAAATTACACCAAAAGGCTCTATTACTTATAGGTGCTTTCCTTGGTTAATATTAGGTATCATCGGCCCCATCGTAAAAGAGTCAACTCTTTTTTGTTCTTTTGTCTGCATTGGATGAAATTTAATGTGAAGGTTGATGTAGCTTTGGCTGTTTCAGCCGAAAAAACTGATGTTTCCATTGGAAATACATATATATGTCCCATCAAAATAAATTAATCTCCAGACTGAACGATCATACAGCCGTAATAGGTATCGTCGGCTTAGGTTATGTCGGTCTGCCGCTGATGCTGCGTTTTACCGAGGTTGGTTATAAAGTTCTCGGATTTGATGTCGATAAATCGAAAATCGATCAGCTCAATAATGGGAAAAGTTATATCGGGCATATTACAGAAGAATCCATTGCACGAACCATCGAATGCCACCGCTTTGAAGCGACCGATGACTTCAGCTGTGCCAATGAACCGGATACCCTGATCCTCTGCGTTCCAACGCCTCTAAATAAATTTCGGGAACCCGATTTAAGCTATCTGATCAATTCCGTCGAATCCATCGCTCCCCACCTGCGGTCCGGACAGATTGTCACTTTGGAAAGTACTACCTATCCAGGGACCACTGAAGAAGAATTGCAGCCCCGCATTGAAAAACAGGGATTGAAAATCGGGCAGGATGTATTCCTGGTTTATTCGCCCGAACGTGAAGATCCTTCCAATAAAAAATACCTGACTCGCAACATTCCAAAAATCTGTGCGGGCATTACCGATAATTGCCTCGAAGTAGGGAAAGCCCTTTATGGTAACATTATCGAAAAAATTGTTCCGGTCAGTGATACCCGAACGGCTGAAATGACCAAGCTCCTGGAAAATATCCACCGCTCGGTTAATATCGGCTTGGCCAATGAAATGAAGATCATCGCTGATCGTATGGGAATTGATATTTACGAAGTCATTCAAGCTGCGGCCACCAAACCGTTTGGATTTGTCCCTTATTATCCAGGTCCCGGCCTGGGCGGACATTGCATCCCTACCGACCCCTTTTATCTTACTTGGAAAGCCAAAGAGTATGGACTCCATACCAGGTTCATCGAGCTGGCCGGCGAAATCAACCGGTTCATGCCGCGGTTCGTGGTGGAGAAAGTTGTCAAAGCCTTGAACGATCAGAAAAAACCCGTCTTCGGATCAAAGATTCTGGTCCTGGGAATCGCCTATAAAAGGGATGTCGATGATCCTCGAGAATCTCCCAGTATGGAAATTATGAAACTGCTGAAAGAAAAGGGCGCAGAATTGGATTACTCCGATCCTTTCTTCGATTCTTTTCCAAAAATGCGTGAATATAAATTCGATCTCAAAAGCATCGAGCCAATCGAAGAAAATATCCGGAAATACGACTGCGTCATCATCGCCACCGACCACAGTCAACTCGATTACGATCTGATTAGAAAATCCGCAAAAATCATCATCGATACGCGAGGCGTCTATCAGAAAAACGAAAAAAACTTTATCCGTGCCTGAGATCAGGTAGGGCTCGCTGTCCCAGCGCGCCGCAATCCATATGATATCCCTGAAGCTGGGGGCGTCGACCCCGGATCATTGAAAACGGCATTCATTTCGTACATATTTCGGCCTCGGCGCGACCAGCTTCAGGGATGACGGTGTTAAAACACCTGCGGAAAATCCTTAGCCGAATAGCAAAACGATAGAACGCACTCTCCGATCGCGCCGATTACAGTCAACTCGATTACGATCTGATTAGAAAATCCGCAAGAATCATCATCGATACGCGAGGCGTCTATCAGAAAAACGAAAAAAACTTTATCCGTGCCTGAGATCAGGTAGGGCTCG
>DUCD01000350.1:12467-16440 GCA_012959985.1 Verrucomicrobiales bacterium
TATGGACTGCGTCGACGAGTTCTACGAAGTCGCCGCTTTCCGTTGGATGACCAGATCAGGCTAAACCGAATACCGAATACCGAATACCCTGAAATTTATATGAACAAAATTGGAATAGTAGGACTCGGCTATGTAGGTCTCCCCTTGGCTCTGCAATTTGCAAAATCCGGAGTCACAGTGGTCGGGCTGGATGTAGATCAAAAGAAGATCGATGCTATCAATGCCGGGCAATCCTACATCGAGCACATTCCTGCGGAGATTGTAGCCGAACATGTGACGGCCGACCGGTTTTCTGCCACGGCGGATTTTTCCGTCGTCCAGGAATTGGACGCCGTATTGATTTGCGTACCAACGCCACTGAGTAAACACCGTGAGCCCGATATATCCTACGTTCTACAAACGGGAGAAGCCATCGCTCCATATTTAAAGCCAGATGAAACCACCGGTATCAGGAAACTCATCGTCCTGGAATCGACAACTTTTCCCGGAACCACCGAAACAGATCTTCGCGAAGTCCTTGAAAAGTGTTCCGGACTGAAAGCAGGCGAAGACTTTCATCTCGCGTATTCTCCTGAACGCGAAGATCCGGGACGCAGCGACCACAGTGTGAAAAGCATCCCCAAGGTGATGGGTGGATACACAGTTGAGTGTTTAACCCGATGCCGGGAATTATACTTGCTGGCCTTGCAGAAAGTGCACCCTGTCAGTTCCTGTAGCGTCGCGGAAGCAACCAAACTAACCGAAAATATTTTCAGATCCGTCAATATCGCTTTGGTTAACGAATTGAAAATGGTCTACCATGCGATGGGTATCGATGTATGGGAAGTGATCAATGCCGCGGCAACTAAACCCTTCGGCTATATGCCCTTCTATCCCGGACCGGGCTTGGGGGGACATTGCATCCCCATCGATCCGTTCTATCTGACCTGGAAAGCCAGAGAATTTGAACAGTACACCCGCTTCATCGAACTGGCCGGTGAAATCAACACTCGCATGCCCGATTATGTCATCGAACGTGTTGTCGCAAGTCTCAATGAGGTAGGTAAAGCTCTAAAGAATAGTCGCATCCTCGTATTGGGCCTCGCCTACAAACCCAATGTGGATGACGACCGTGAATCGCCCAGCTATTCACTCATGGACAAACTCAAACAGCGAGGTGCAGAGGTTTCCTATTATGATCCCCATGTCCCTGTCATCAAACCTACCCGCGAACACCCTCATTGGGAGGGCTTGAAATCGGTGCAATGGAACCGCGATTCCATCGCCTCCTTCGATGCCGTGATTGTTTCCACAGCACACCGAGTTGTGAATTATCAGGAACTGGCAGATTGGTCGAATTGCATTATAGATACCCGAAACGTTATGGCCGGAATTCCCCCCCTAAAGGCATCCGTCTGGAAAGCTTGAAAATATGGTAATTGCTTTTCATTTCTCCCCTATTTCATGTGCTTCAACGTGATAAGTGATCGACCGGAATTAGGGAAATCTGCATTAAACACCTCTGAAATGGTCTTGACATATAAGAACAGTATGTATAGAATGTTCAAAACATATTGAACGTACGCTTGGTTCAAGTTTCTCTACACCGTGAATGGATGGGCACGAAGTGTCACTAAATGTTTAGTGACAAAATCGGGTAGGGCACGCTCTGCGAGCGCACACCCTTTCCGCACAGGTAGGGCTCGCTGTCCCAGCGCGCCGCTTTTTGCTAAGAATCGGGCACCCAGGTTTTCTCCAATCACCCGAAGTGTCGAAATCCCTTTCACCCTGAATCTGGATTCTGATTTTTAACTACTGTTTTAATTTCTTCCCAACTTCGTGATCTTCAGGCCGCAAGGCGGCCGGGTGTTTCTCAAACTCTGAATCTGGCTACGCTGCGATCGGGTAAACGGTTTTGACTAAACCAAGGTCGTGAGGAATCATTTCCAAGCCTAATCTAATGCAAGATATTCTCCAACAATCCAGAAAGTCGGATTCATTTAACGAGAACTCGATTATCAGGACATTGAAAAGGTTTGATCTGATCAGATTTGCAACTCTGTACGGATCGGCACACTCCGGGCGGCTGACGACGTCCAGTGATTTGGATATTGCTATTGCAGGTGAAAAACAGTTTTCAGTGGAAGAACTCTACCAATTTTCGGAATCCCTACAGGAATCCTGCCAGCGTGAAATCGACTTGCTTGATTTAAATACAGCTCATTGCCCCATACTGAAGCAGGCACTTTGTCAATCCCGTATTTTGATAAATTTGGATTTAGGGCTTTATGCAGGCCTGATACGAACAATGTGGTACAAGGAAGCCGATTGGATGCCCAATTACAGAATGATCCTCAAACAAAGGCGGATGAAGTTTTTGTCACAATAATTACCGATTGATTACAGAAGTATGTCATGGATATCGATGTCTACTATAATAAAATCGAAAGTATTAATCGATCTGTATCACGGCTTGAAGATAAGCGTCCGGACTCTTTGGATAGGTTGTTGGTCGACATCGATCTTCAGGATATCTTGTCGGTAAATCTCGAACGACTGGTGCAATCCTGCGTGGATCTTGCGTCGATGATGATTGCCGAACTTAACATTCCGCCGACGGACACTATGTCCGAAGGATTTAATATGTTGGCTGATCATACTATTATTTCATCGGAGCTGGCTCGGAATTTAAAAAAATCTGTAGGATTCAGAAATATCGCTGTTCACGAATATCAGCGCATCGACTGGGTGATCGTATTCTCAATCGTTACTGATCACTTGGATACTTTTAAGGACTTTGCCCGGCAAATAGAAAAGTATTTGGAAAAAAGCAGATAGTTTGAATTCTCATCGGTAGGGAATTCAGAGCTCCGCTACTTATTTTCTTCCAAACTTCGTGATCTACAGGCCGCAAGGCGGCCGGGTGTTCAATAAATCCGGTTTTAGGTTTTCAAACACCTGAATTTTCTGAACAAGTCGCAGCATTGCAAGTAGTGGTCAATAATAAGAACCCCAAACGACCCCCAAAAAGGTGACAAATAAAGAGAACCCCAATTGTCGACCGTGAAAGGATGTAAGATGGGGCTTTTCGCTAATGGGGAATCTCAGGAGAATAAACCATGACTGAGCGACAATTCTATGATTGGCAGACTGCCGGTGGTGGTGGTGATGTGATTCGATTAGTCGAAGTCATGGAGCATCACGAAATTCCTTGGTGCATGATCGGAGGTTTAGCTGTAAACCACTGGGCAGATGAACCGATGGCTACTGCTGATGTTGATTTGGTAATTGCAACTGAATGTCTCGATGATGCCGTCCACGCCCTCGAAAAGGTGGGGTTCAAATCTAAGAGTTATCCATGGTCAATAAATCTGAGAGGAAATTCCAAAGTAACTGTTCAGATTAGCACGGGGGCGGAGTATGAGGGGTTTCCGAGTCGAGCTGTGCCAGCAGATGTTCATGGAATTTTAATGAGAGTTGCCAGCTTGCAGGATACATTAAATGGGAAAATTCAAGAATGGAGAGACCCTGAACGCCGAGCAAGTAAACGTCTCAAAGACCTGGTAGATATTCTTCGACTTTTAGAAATCCATCCAGACCTAAAGGATCACATACCGGAAGATGTACGAGTCAAGATTCAGTGATGCCGAATACCTCACACCTTCTCAGTGACAATCTTGATTAAACCGAAGACCAGTCTCAAGCGGTTCCGTTCAAAGCGTGATACAATTTTTATCGACTCAGCCAGAATTCCACAGAACCATCCAAGTAATCCTTATCCTGTGGTCAATAATGAGAACTGACCACCAATGACAGCTGTTTTTTCTCCACTCCCCCGAAGTGTTGAAATCTCTTTCACCCTGAATCTGGATTCTGATTTTTAACTACTGTTTTAATTTCTTCCCAACTTCGTGATCTTCAGGCCGCAAGGCGGCCGGGTGTTCAATAAATCCGGTTTGGGTGTTTTTAATTAGGTTTAATCTTGAACAAGTTG
>DUCD01000351.1:0-7943 GCA_012959985.1 Verrucomicrobiales bacterium
GCAGTCGTTTCTGCAGCTCCTTGAGTAATCCGTTTTGCCCCAATAGATCTTCGGGTTTTTGGTAATCCCTCAGTAATTCGTTCAGTACTTCATCAGTTATGGCCATATGTATTTATCCTTTCAGTTATATTTGGCCATTTACCCAAAATATTTTACACCCCCTGTTTTTCTTTTGATATGCGGGATTTGGAAGTCCTGTTCTTGGAAACCCGCTTGTTCAAGTGCGGTTTCTTCTAGTTCCGCAACGAATTCAAAGGTTTTAATTTGTTGCGTAACCTTGTCGATTCCTTGCCTTGTCATTCCAATTTTCTCAGCAATCTCTGAACTATCGAATCCTTCCAGATGTAAATTGAGGATAGCGCGGTTTCTTTCGTCTTTCCTTCGCCTTGATCTTTTCAATTTCCATTATCTCAGCGCCGATGTTGAAAAGTGGATAATTGAAAACCAGCTTGGGAGGCGCAACCTGGACACAGGCCAAACCGCCATGTATTTCGCTCGGTTGGCTAAATTGAAACATGGGGCGAATCAGCATTCAGGAAAAGAGGAAGGACAAATTTGTCCATTAAATATTCAAGACATTGCCGACAAATCCGGGGTTTCTCAGCGATCCATTAAGTGCGCCAAAAAGGTAATCAACCAAGGAGCGCCGGAACTAATCGAGCAAACCACAAGCGGCAACATTGTCGGCTGTCGGATTTTTGGGCTGATTTCTTTGAGGGGTATCCATGTTTTTTCCGCTGTTAAACGGCTCGAATGGATTTGCCAAAATATTTGCCAGAAATACGTCATTTTGCGACAATTAGCGTCATTTATTTGCATCTCTTGTCACTTGGCATGAAAC
Source organism: Verrucomicrobiales bacterium (assembly GCA_012959985.1). Classification (GTDB taxonomy): domain Bacteria; phylum Verrucomicrobiota; class Verrucomicrobiia; order Limisphaerales; family DUCD01; genus DUCD01. The sequence continues at coordinate 842 of DUCD01000351.1, forward strand.
GTGGCAATGATGTAAACCCTTGGAAATACGGTAATTTAGGAGGAAAAACAATGGTACGCCTGGAGGGACTCGAACCCCCGACCCGCGGATTAGAAATCCGCTGCTCTATCCAGCTGAGCTACAGGCGCAATCTATTGGAACGCAACAAGTTGCGGTTTATAAATAAACGATGATCGGAGTATAAAAGACCTTTGCGAGCCTGTAAAGAGTTTGTTAAATGGTCGCAAGGATTAGCGACCTCTTCTCCGGGTCGCGGAAGCTCCTCCACCCCGAGTCGGATCCAGCCATGGGGTGCCGGAAAAGTACCACTCGGATGCCCTTTTAGGTTCCAAGTGGCCATCGACAAAGGCGATGTTGCTTTTGGCATTGTGTCGAAGCATGGGACCTCCCCAATTCGGGTCACTGGTCAATGTACAGCCGGCGCAGGCTCCGGAAGTTTTTCCGGGATCATCAACAATCCAGCAGCCATGCTTTTTGGGGGAGTCGACAGTGACACTTCTGGTTGAGTCACTAGTGTTGATTGCCTGGGTTCCTCCATCAGTCAGGTAAACCGTTCTTGCAGGATCCTTAACCGTATCGTCCTTTGCGGGGGGGAACTCCCAAACATTGGGCCAGTCACAGCCACCCAGGGCGAAATTGGCAGAATAATTTGAAATGGTTCCATCCTCAGGATAGGTAACTTCTGTTTTGTCTCTAAGAACGATTTCACGGGGGCGTATAGGACAGAGCAGCACCTTTTTGCTTTTCTGATACGGTTGAATGTAGTTGAACCAGGATTTCCGTTTTTGTTGATCCCCGATCAAGGAGAAGGTCCAAGGGAAATTACTTTCAAAATCCGAAGCGTACATCGTTGCCGAAACAGCCTGTTGTTTGAGATTGTTGATGCACTGAATGTCTTTAGCTTTGAGTTTGGCTTTGCCGAGAGCAGGCAGGAGAAGCGATGCCAAAATCGCGATAATTCCGATAACAACCAATAACTCGATCAGAGTAAAGCCGTTTAATTCATAGGATCTGCGTGGCTCCATTTTATCGATGATCATCATTTGTTGAGTATTTTGAGGTTGCGCGGTTCAGATTTCAACTCCGAATAATCTATGGTGTTCCTGAATGGCGTAGCGGTCTGTCATACCGGATAAATAATCACAGATAGCACGGTGCTTACCGATAACTGCGGATCTTTTTCTGGATTTACTGCCAATTTCCTCTGGGTGTTCGAGGTAGTATTCAAAGATTTGTTTGAGCATCCGTACCGCCTTTTTATTGGGGCCGTGGACTACCGGGTTCGAATAAAGATTGTCAAAAAGGTATTTTCGCAGCTTTGAATTACGAATCGCATGCTCAGCGCTGTAATCGATAAGAGGGTTCTTCTGCTTCCTTACCTCATTGGGTGTCTTTACCTTTGATCTGTAGATGTTGGTTTCTGCTGTATGGACGACATCCTGGATTTGGCCATCGATGATACACCGAATGATAAAATAGCGGCGGCATTCGTCTTCAAGATCCTTGTAACGGCTCGTGACATCATCTGAAGCCTGATTCCATATTTCCACCTCGCGGTTTAAGTCTTCCTCTTTCAGTAAACCGGATTCTAACCCGTCATCGAGATCATGGCTATAGTAGGTGATTTCATCTGCAAGGTTGGCAATCTGAGCCTCTAATGATGGGTTGGGACCTTGGAATTCCTCATCAAATTGTGGATGATCGAAACCCGTCTGATGTTTCATCAATCCTTCCCGAACTTCCCAGGTCAGATTCAATCCATGGAAGGTGGGGTATTTTTGCTCTAGATCTTCAACTATTCGAAGACTTTGCCGGTTGTGTTCAAAACCGCCGTGATCCTTCATCATGGCATTCAGAACACATTCCCCATTATGTCCAAACGGAGAATGCCCCAAGTCATGCGCCAGTGCGATGGATTCTGCGAGATCCTCGTTCAATCGCAGGGCTCTTGCCAAATTTCTGGCAATGGCCGCCACTTCGATGGTGTGGGTAAGTCGGGTGCGAAGGTGATCTCCCGACCCATTTAGAAATACCTGAGTTTTGTATTCCAAACGTCTGAATGCCCTTGAGTGAATGATCCGATCACGGTCTCGTTGAAACTGAGTTCGCCAAGTGGGATTTGATTCTTCATGGACGCGACCCTTGGATGAACCGGCTGTTTGTGCGTAGCTTGCCAGACATTTAATTTCCTCTTGTTCCAGTTGCTCCCTCGTTACGGGCATTTTAGTAGTATGGCTAAAGCTGCTGAGTGGTTCAGGCCGGGGTGCTTTCCGGATTTAGGTGAGTTTTAATGGAAACATTCTTCAGATGGAAAATTTTCCGGATAACGTCTTCAATCAAATTGTTGGGGCAGGAGGCTCCTGCTGTGATGCCCACGGTTATTTGTCCTGCAGGTAACCAATCCTCGGTTTCAACTTCCTTTTGGTCGTCCAGGTTGAAATGGATAATCCGTTTCTCTGAAGGCATCATATCTGAGTTCTTAATAAAATAGGTCGGTAACTTTTTTTGACCGATTTCAGCAAGATGCGAAGTGTTCGAAGAGTTGTATCCTCCAACGACCAACAATAGATCAAGAGGATAATTCAACATCGTCGTGAGGGCATCCTGACGGTCCTGGGTTGCTCCGCAAATTGTTTCAAAAGCTTTGAAATGAGAAGTGAGGTTTTCCAAACCATACCGCTCAATCATGGCATTCTTCAATCGGAGTTGCACCTCCTCGGTTTCACCGCGTAACATGGTTGTCTGGTTGGCGACTCCAATTGCCTTAAGATGCAGATCGGGATCAAATCCCGACGAAAAAGCTCCCTCGAACCGTGTGAGAAATTCATCTTTGTCACCCCCTTTGAGAATGTAGTCACAGACCAAGTCAGCATCCTCCAGGGTATAGACGACAAGGAAATGCCCGTTTCCATTGGAAATGGCTCTTGAGCTGGTGGCTTTTGTTTCTTCGTGCCAGGATTTTCCGTGAATGATGCTTGTGAAAGATTCTTTGGCGTACTGCCGGACCCTTTTCCAGACTCGCATGACATCGCCACAAGTGGTATCCACAATGCGGCATCCTTTTTCCTTGAGCACACTCAAGGTTTGGACGTCTGTGCCGAAGGCTGGAATAATGACGATGTCATCAGGTGAGACCTGGTTCAGATTTAGATCCTCATCCTTTTCGGAAATGACTTTGATGCCCATCCCTCGAATCTGGTTATTGACTTCCGGGTTGTGAATGATTTCTCCGATAAGGAAGAGGGATTCCTCTTTGAATACTTTTCTGGCAGCGTAGGCCAGATCTATGGCTCTTTCGACTCCGTAGCAGAACCCGAATTCTTTGGCGAGACGGATGGTGAATTTACCCTCCACGACGAGTTGATTTGAGTTCTCGCGAATAAAATCAACCAGCTCACTTTGGTAGTGACTTTCGACCTGTGCCTGGACGGTTTCCATTACAACAGGTGTTCTCAGATTGATTCTTTTCGATGAGGTTTTTTTCGAATCAGTCATATCCATGAATTTAAGCAGATACCGGCTTCAGGTAAAGGTTTAACAGCAAGTTCAAGCGGAAGTGCTCAGCGGCAGACGATCCATTCGAGGATGGCTTTTTGGACATGGAGTCTGTTTTCGGCTTGGTCGAAGATGGTGTCGGCATGCTCTTCGAAAAAGGATTCAGCGATTTCCTTATCCCGGTATGCAGGTAGGCAGTGCATGACCAAGGCATCCGGAGCTGCAAGAGCTTTGGTGCCCGAGTTGATTTGGAATCCCTTTAATTTTTCCAGTCGCTCTACGGCTTCTTTTTCTTTCCCCATTGAAACCCAAACATCGGTATACAGCAGGTCTGAATTCGCAGCGGCTTCATCAGGGTTTTCTGTTACCGTGATGTTTCCTTTTGATCTTTGGATGAGTTCAATCGATGGTTGGAAATCCGGTGGCGCTGAAATCGCCAGTTCAAAATCGAGTTTGGCGGAAGCAAATATCCATGAGATGGGAACATTGCAGGCTCCGTCTCCGAAGAAGGCAACTTTTTTGCCGTGAATCGGACCCCTCTTTTCCTGGAAGGTGAAGATATCTGTTAAAATCTGACAGGGATGTTCCCAGTCTGTAAGGGCATTTATTGTTGGGATTTGGCTATAATCGGATTGTGCATAAGTTCGGATGATAGCTCCGTGGACCATTCGCCCGAGAACTCTTGCCGTGTCTTTGATGGGTTCGCCTCTCCCGAGTTGAATATCGTTGGCGTTGAGAAATAACAACTTGCCTCCCAGTTCATGTACTCCGACCTCAAATGAAACACGTGTCCGGGTGGATGATTTGGAAAAAATCATCGCCCATGTCTGATCCCTAAGTGGTAATTTCGAATGATTGCCGCGCTCTTTCTTAAGGGTTCCGGCTCGTTTCAGGATATGTTCTATATCTTCTTTTGCCAGGTGTTCAATACTTAGTAGATGTTTCATGGCTTAAATCCTTTGATGACTTTATCAAGTTTGTTCAACATATCTTGACATTCTTCCTTGCTGACATTGAGTGCAGGTAGGAATCGAACTACATTCCTGCCGGCAGGAATAGTGAGAACTCCTTCTTCGTGAAGTTTCTGAACCACCATGAGCGCGGGTGTGGTGCCGGAGTTGGAATGCGTTTCGAGAGAGTCATTGAGGACGAGCCCTAGCATCAGCCCCAAACCGCGAACTTCCGTCAGAAAACCGGGAAATTGATCAACGCGTTTCTGAAACTGTTCGCACAACCAGATTCCCAAAGACCGGGCATGATCGGCCAATTGATCTCTCTCAATGATTTCCATGATTTTCAAGGCGACCGAACAGGCAAGGGGAGTCCCACCGAAAGTGGTTCCGTGGCTTCCCGGCCCAAGGATGTCCGCATACGGTTCCCGTATCCAAACACCCCCAATCGGAAATCCCCCGCCAAGTGATTTCGCCATGGAAATTCCATCAGGAAGAAAAGATCCGCCCTGTTTTGAGTTTTCAAGAATTCGCTGAAAACTTTGAAAACAACCTGTCCTGAAATGACCGCATTGAACGCCATCAATCAGCATCAATAAATTATTTTCATCGCAGAGTTTTCTCAATCCAATCAGGTAATCGACCGTCGCGCAATGAATACCGCTTTCACCTTGGATGCCTTCAACCAATACCGCAATGGTTGTCGGAGACAGTGCCTCCCGCATCGCTTCCAGGTCGTTGTATTCCACATGTCGGAACCCATCCAATAATGGTCCAAACCCTAATTTCACTTTGTCTTGGCCCGTTGCAGAAATGCCTGCCAGAGTTCGGCCGTGAAATGAATTAACAGTAGTCAGGATCTCGAACCTTCCATCTGCATTTCCGAATTTTCTGGCTAGTTTAAACAAGGCTTCGTTTGCTTCCGCTCCACTGTTGCTGAAAAAACATTTTCCTGGACCAATCCGGGTCACGATATTTTGCGCCAATAATGCCTGGGGTTCCGTATAGTACAGATTGGAAACATGCGTTAATAAACCTGCTTGCCGGTGAATGGTTTCTGTTAATTCAGGATGAGCATGGCCTAGGCAACTGACAGCAATTCCACCCCCAAAATCGAGGAATGAACGCTCTTGGTTATCGAATAGTCTAATTCCTTCGCCTCGAGTGAAGGTCAAAGGAAATCGTCCATAAGTAGGCACTACGAACTGCTCTGTTAGTGAGACCGCATCTGGTGGTAATGCGTCCGGTGCCCTTATTATCTGTTCGGATTTCATTGTTAATAAACCAATTCGGTACCAACGCCCTCATCGGTGAAAATTTCAAGCATGACGGCGTGAGGCACTCTCCCATCAACCAAAGAGACTTTAGCTACGCCACTTTTTACCGCCTCTACCGCACTGTCGATTTTCGGGATCATTCCTTTGCCGACGATTCCATCATTTTTCAAGCGGTCGACTTCGTCGGTCTGCACATGCGGAATCAGCGAGTTCAGATCATCAGGGTTTCTAAGTAAACCTGGAACATCACTCATAAAAACCAAGCGTTTCGCATCTAAACTTATCGCGCATTTTGCTGCGGAAACGTCCGCATTACAATTATAGATTTCTCCATCTTCTCCCCGAGCCGTTGGGCTGATTACCGGTGTGATGTTGCGGTCAATGCAATCCAGCAACGGTGCGGTATTGACGTGAACAACGTCACCTACGAATCCCACATCGATTTTACCTTTTTCAGCAGTATGGACATAATGTTTCCGACAGGTGAATATTTCGGTTCCAGAGAATCCCATTGCTTCGCCTCCGAGTCGGTTTATTGTTTGGACAATCTGTGGGTTGATCTCTTTGGAAAGCACCTGTTCCACTAACAACGCGGATTCGTTGTCGGTAATCCGCATTCCCTGTACAAATTCGGATGGTAAACCGGCCTTTTTCATGGCTTGGGAGATTGCCTTACCTCCCCCATGCACCACGACAGGATTAATTCCCACAGTTTCCAAAAAAACAATATCACGGGCTACCCCATCACGAACCGATGTATCCGGTGAATTCATGAAACTGCCTCCATATTTTATGATAAAGGTTTTGCCTCGGAACTTCTGGATATAGGGTAGAGCTTCCAGTAGAGTTTTTGCTTTTTCGATCAGAGAGTCCATGCCTTTGTATAATTATTCCCCTTTGTTGAAGTCTACGTAGTCTTCGGTAAGGTCGCTTGTGATGAATGTGGTGGCTGCTTTTCCTAGATTGAGATTTATATGGAGATCAAATTCCCTTCTCTGCGTGATTTTCCGTAAAACGGAGAGATGAGTTTGAGTCGGTGTTCCCTTTTTTAAAGCGAAGTAAATCCTGGAATTTCCGGGAACCGCATAGCCGATATCCACAAGGCGTTCATCAATGGTTGCTTGTGAATAGCCGAGCGCATCCATAACCCTGCCCCAATTAGGGTCACCTCCAAACCAGCTGGTTTTTACTAATGAACTTCGTCCGACTGTTCTCGCAGCGGCATCTGCTTCGGTGGCATTGAGAGCTCCTTTAAGGTGAAGGTTGATCATTCGCGATACCCCTTCACCGTCTCGCACCATCAGGCGAGCCATTTCCAGGGTCAGGTGGTTGAGTGCCTCTTTAAAGATCGTCAAATCCTTGGCAGAACGTTTCGAAATC
>DUCD01000351.1:7977-16428 GCA_012959985.1 Verrucomicrobiales bacterium
GATTTCCTGCGGTGCCGTTGGCCATGGCCATCACAGTATCATTCGTGCTCATATCGCCATCCACACTGATTCGATTGAAACTCAAGGCAACCGCTTGTTCAATGGCTGCCTGAAGTGCTTTTTGTGTGATTTTTGCATCGGTAGTAATGAATGCCAACATGGTCGCGTGTAAAGCAGATCGGGGCGCAGGAGAGAGCCCATCAACACTCATGCCTGGCTCGATCATACCGGCGCCTTTGCAGATGCCTCCAATACGAACTCTCGAACTTCCAATCTGAACTTCCAATGCAATTTGTTTTTTTCGGGCGTCCGATGTCAGAATCGCTTCTGCGGCGTCTGTTGCATGTTTCCTGGTACTTCCCAGTTGATGGTAAGCTTGATCGATTCCTGTTCTCAGTCGATCCATCGGTAATGGGAGGCCGATTCGGCCCGTGGAGCATACCCAGATACAATCGGGGGTGGTGCCGAGAATCGATGCCGTCAGGCTGGCTGTTTCCTTTGTGTCGAGAACTCCCTTTTCGCCAGTGCAGGCATTTGCGTTTCCTGAATTAATAACGACGCCGCGAGTTTTTCCTGAAGCTAAGCGATGCAGGCACCATCTGACCGGTGCTGCCTTAACCTGGTTGGTGGTGAACATGCCGGCTACCACGGCTTCCTGGTCTGAAACGATGAGCGCCAGATCTTTCTTAAGGCCCTTATCGGATCCTTTTCCAGTGCCCAGAGTTTTGATGTCACAGAATACACCGGAAGCAGAGAATCCCTTCGGGGCTGTGACGGAACCGGGAATTTTGATATAGGGTTTTTTCATCTGGTTGCTAGTTCGATGTTGATGTTCTGGTTTTTGAAATGAAAGTTAATCGATTATAAAAACAATGAACCTGAATGGTTTGATGATCGGGGGAATCCGAAAAAGGAGCATCTCCAAGAAAATTCCTGGATAAATTCCAGATGGCGACGGTTGGCGCGACAACTTACTCCAGATGAGTAATTACCGTTCCTGAATGAAAAATCAATTTGACTCGTCGAAACTTTCATGGGGCTCAATATGCTGAGCTGGCTGAGCTGGCGGTGATTCGTTCCATCAACATTTTCTTTCCTTTCAATGGAAAGGATGTGAAACGAAAGAGAAAAGAAATCAGTTCAATGCGTTCATGTCAATCATTCAATTTATTTTTTGTTTAAAATCGACACAATCTCATCAGAAGATTCTGACATTGTGGTTGGGGGTGATTTGGATTCTTGGGTTTGAATTGATCGGTAATGCTTCCGAATCTCCGGAGGATTCCGTGGTATCGAAACGATACCAATTTGAATCTAAACATATGGGAACCCTGTTTCGGATCATCATCTATGCAACGGATGCCGATGCTAAATCTGTTCAGAATGCCTCTCGAGATGCCTTTCAGAGAATCGAGGAATTGAATGGAATCTTTAGCGATTATCTTCATGAAAGTGAGTTGAATAAACTGTCTCGTCGTTCGGGAACCGGAGACTTTAAATCCGTCAGTGAACCCCTTTGGAGAATTCTGAAATACTCTGTTAAGGTTTCGGAATTAAGCGGTGGAGCGTTTGATGTCACGGTAGGGCCTTCTGTTCGTCTTTGGAGGCGTGCGATGCGTCGAGCTGAATACCCCGATTCCAAGCGATTACAATCAGCATCAGAGGCCGTGGGTTTTTCCAAGATCATCTTTCATCCCAGCCTCAGGTCGGTCCAACTATTGGATTCCTCAATGAGGTTGGATCTTGGAGGAATTGCAAAAGGGTATGCGGTTGATGAAGCCTCGGCAGTGCTCAAGAGACATGGGTTCAATCATTGCCTTGTCGAGGGGGGAGGGGATCTGAAGGTTAGCGACGCACCGCCGGGCAGAAAGGGGTGGCGTATCGCTCTATTGCATCTGGATTCGAAAGGGAATACTTACGAAAGGATTCTTGTTCTGTCTGATCTGGCAGTGGCAACTTCCGGAGATTTGTATCAATTCGTAGAAATTGATGGGACAAGGTATTCCCATATTATCGATCCGAGAAATGGGGCCGCTCTGTCCCACGCAATTACTTCCAGCGTGATTGCTCCAAACGGTATGATGGCGGATGCCCTTGCTTCGGCTACTTCAGTTCTGGGAGGGCCTGAGGCCATCCGTTTGATGAATAAATTCAAGGGGTGTTATTGCTATGTGGTGGAATCGGATTCGAAAGGGAACTTGATTCGATACCGGTCGGCTGGTTTCGAAGAGTTAACTTCGCTGAAGACCGAAAAAAAAGCCACCCAATAAGGTGGCCTTTAAAGCTGTTGAGGGTACGGCGCGCTGTCTCAGCGCGCCGTGGAATTGAGAGATGATTTCAGTTAGTCGGTGCGCTGAGACAGCACGCCCTACCAGAATTATAAGACGGTGGATTCCCCGGGGACTGCCACAGGGTAATACCCGTCTTCATTAGGCAAAACACGTGGGTCGGCATTCCAATCGAACTTTTCAGGTAGTAGGCTCAACGTGGACTTTAGGGCGTCATTCCATTTGACTTCCTTTCCGGAATAAGTCGCCAGTCGACCCATGATGGAAGTCATTGTGCTGAACGCGCCATATTCCGCTTCGTTATACGGGGTGTCATTTCGGATGGCCGCAAACAAATCGTCGTGTTCTTGTTGGTAGGCGTCCGCATCGTTTCGTCCACGATGTCTCCAGATGCTGTTACCGCTCAGATCTCGAATACGATATCCGCCGATGTCGACCCGCCCTTTGGTACCGGTTGCATGTTCTGAAACACTGTTCCAGCATCCCTTGATGTGTCGGCATTGGCTGTTGCAGCGACTGCCGTCAGCATACAGAAATTCAACGTAGTGATGGTCGAAAATCTCGCCGTGTTCTTTGCTGGTGCGAACTTCGCGACCTCCCATTCCTTGGGCACTCACAGGATAGGAACCCTTCAACCAGTTGATCACATCGAGGTTGTGAATGTGCTGTTCAGTGATATGGTCGCCGCAAAGCCAATTGAAATAATACCAGTTCCGCATTTGGTATTCCATTTCTGTCTGGCCTTCCTGTCGTGGCCGGGTCCAGACACCGCCCCCATTCCAATAGCAGCGCATGGAGACAATATCGCCGATGATGCCGTCGTGCAGCCGCTTCATTGTTTCGATGTAACCTTTTTGATGGTGACGCTGAAGACCAACACCCACTTTCAGGTTCTTTTCTTTGGCCACTTTTGCCGCTGCCAGGACTTTGCGGATTCCCGGAGCATCGGTAGCAACCGGTTTTTCCATGAAAACATGTTTTCCGGCGTCTACGGCGGCTTCAAAATGAATAGGACGGAATCCGGGGGGAGTGGCGAGAATAACAACATCCGCCAGAGCGATGGCCTCCTTGTAGGCGTTGAATCCGACGAAACGTCGGTCTTGCGGGACATCCACTCGGTCTTTTCCGTAGCGGGCGGCAAGACTCTTGTAGCTGCCTTCCAGTCGGTCACTGAAAGCATCAGCCATGGCCACCAGTTTGATGCCACCCTGTTGAGTGCGGACCGGGATATTCAGAGCTTGATTGGCAGCGCCGCTCCCGCGCCCTCCGCATCCGATCAGAGCAATTTTCAAGGTATTGTCAGGTGCTGCAAAGGCGCTCTTTTCAATAGGCAGGGTGGCTGCCAGTGCGCCCCCTATAGCGACTGTGGAACCTTTAATGAATTTGCGACGTGAGAGTGAAGTTTCGGTAGTCTCTTCTTTTTGATTCTTCATATTCGATAAGTATTCTGAGATTGAAACGTTAGCGAGATCGACTTTATTCAACTTATAAGATGTTTGTGTGGCTCAACCCGCAGGCCGACGATTTTCTGTGTAATACAAAGAGTTTATTATTTCAACGGCCCCGTTGTCCAATACTTTACCATTTCTTGTCGAGAAGGGGTTCTGGAGGGTCTGATGATGCGAAATCCCAGGAATTGAGCATCCGTATGGTACCAGATGCTTTTGGGGAGTTGAGGGTCCTGTCGCTTCCAGGTCGGATTTGATTTTATCCGAACGGCACTTCGCAGAAAATCAGGATCGTCATCCCAAGACCCACCTCGGACAATTTTGGGATAGAGTTTGGTTATCTGGGACCATGGATTGTTGGATATGGAGCCAGCCGATTTGGCGTATTGTTCAGTGGCAAATTGATCCAGGGTCCATTCCGCGACATTGCCGTGCATATCATAAAGATTCCATGGGTTAGGCTTTTTACGGCCAATTTTCTGATATTGACCATCACTGTTATCGTAAAACCATGCGTATTCACCGAGTTCGGAGACATCGTTTCCGAAATGATAAGTAGTGGAGGTGCCTGCGCGACAAGCGTATTCCCACTCTGCTTCAGTCGGTAGGCGGTAGAAATGTCCTGTTTTGGCACTAAGCCACTGGCAATACTTCGTGGCGGCATGCTGAGTCATGCTGATAGCGGGAAAGCCGTATTTCCCCATTCCAAAACTCATGTCAACGTAAGGTGGAGTCGGCCTGGATACCGCATCCACCATGATCACCTCGGGATCCGTTTCCGCTATTATTTGATCTGCATCTTTGATTTTTGGATATACGAACAATTCAAATTCATCCCAAGTGATCTCATATTGCCCCATCCAGAAAGGGTCGATTTGCACGGTGTGCTGAGGGCCTTCGTCAGCATTTCTCTTAGGCTCAGACCTGGGGCTGCCCATCGTAAAAGTGCCGCCAGTGATGGGAACCATCTTGAAGCTGATATCTGTGCCTGGAATGATTTCCGTGTAGGGTTTTCGGTTTTTTGCTTCCTTTGCGAGAATGAAATCATGGATATCTGCTACTAAAGCAGCCTCAGTTTCAGTCGGCTCCGCTTCCAGTTTACGGGCAATCAGGGTGATGTCATCAGGCCAGGGGGCCCCTTGGTTGATCCAATTCTTTATCAATTCGGTCTGTTCCACTGATAAAGGGTCTCCCTTGGGAGGCATGATGTCGTCATCATCCGGTGGAAGAACGGTTAAAGTATAAAGGGTGCTTTCCTCGGCTCTGCCAGGAATAATGACAGAACCGTACTCGCCTTTTTTGAAGGCATCTGCCCGATTGTCCAGATTCAGCTCACCTTTGCGCTCATCAGACCGGTGACAGCCAATACAACGAGTTTCGAGGATAGGTTGGATATGTTTGATGAATTCGATTCGTGGGGTTTCCTGTAAGACCACGCCTTTCGGCCAATCTGCGCCGTTCTGAATCCATTTTCTAAGGACTTCTGTCTGTTCGCGGCTCAAGAAGGGAGAGTCCGGAGGCATGATGTCCGCATCCTCCGGGGCCAAAATGGTCATTGTGTATAACGGACTTTGGTCTGGTTTCCCAGCGACGATCATAGGTCCGTCATCACCGGGATCAAAAGAGACTTCTCGTGTGTGGAGTGCGATATCTCCTTTTTGCTTATTCGTCCCATGACAGTGGATACAGGCAGATTCAAGGATCGGTTTTACATCCTTCCAGAAATCCACTGAATCCTGGGTTTGTCCCTCGAACGCTCCGCCGGTGACTACCAGCAGCTCCACTATTAAAATTACCTTTTTTAGATTCATTTTACTTCGTTTCACTGAATCTATACGAATCAGGCAAAGTAATTCCAGCGCGAATTCTCGTCTGGATGTAATTGGAACCTTTTTGGTAGTGTCTGGTTCTTCGATATATGGACCCTTCAATGCAACAAATGAATACTTCAGAAATCAATCGCAAGGCCTGGGACGATCGAGTCAATCGCGGAAATGCCTTCACTCATTCTGCGACTGAGGAGCAATTTGAAAATCCCCTGGCCGTCGTTGATCCCGGAGGATGGCTTGGGGATGATGTCAAAGGAAAACGTGTTTTGTGTCTTGCCAGTGGTGGTGGTTACCAGAGCACTTTGTTCGCGGCGACCGGTGCCTTGGTGACCGTTGTAGATTTGAGTCCTGAAATGCTCAATAAAGACCGGATAGCCGCTGAAAAGAGAGGCTATAAAGTCCGGACTGTGGAAACCACCATGGAAGATCTCTCCATGCTGGAAGAAGATGGGTTTGATTATGTGATTCAGCCGGTCAGCACTTGCTATGTTCAGGATGTCTGTTGTGTCTACCGGGAAGTTTCCCGGGTGATTGTGTCGGGTGGCCTCTATATCAGTCAACATAAGCAGCCTGTAAGTCTGCAGGCGGATCTTCGACCGGATTCCCGTGGGTATGTCATCAATGAATCCTATTATCGGATTTCGCCCTTGCCTCAAGTTCATGGAAGTATTCATCGCGAATCCGGCACTCAGGAATTCATTCACCGCTGGGAATTGCTGGTCGGAGGCTTGTGTCGCAACGGGTTTCAGGTGGAAGACTTGGTGGAGCCCTACCATGGTGATCCTCAGGCAGAGCGAGGGGCTTTTTCACATCGATCCCTGTTTGTTCCACCCTACGTTCGGATTAAAGCACGTCGGACTCTTAAGGAGGGCAAGTCGCAAAACCGGAAATCGATCTGGATACCCTGATGGATGAAAGCATGGGTGACAATGTTAGGGAATAGGACCGGGACTGAATCACCTGAGTTCCATGGTCACATCATAAAAACGAACCGAGAACCCAAGAATCCATAAAGGGTTGCTGGTTCCCGCTGTCTCTTTTCTAATTCTGTTTTTAGTTTTTGGGTTCCGGCTTCGAAATGAGCTGACTTTCCGGTTCATGTCACATGGGGACAAAGTGGAACCCGTGAATGTTTTTGCTTTCCTGGATACGAAAAATGCGGTGGGTAGTCGATTCAATGGTCAGGAACTCCCAACCAATGTTCTCACTGTTTCTCAAGGATATACTCGGAAACGTTAAATCGGAGGAAGAATTCCAGGGGCGCTTTCTAATAGGATAGACGCGGTCAAAGGATGATGGACCCAAGAGGAAATGCAGATGCTGTAAAGTAGTCGAGCTGCACTGCCATTTGGTTAAGGATAAAAATAATCAGACCACTGGACTTGCTGCTAGGGTCTCCCAAGGATCTCTCCCGATCCAAAGCGGCGACTACGTCACACGCAGTCCAAAACCTGCCCGAATATCCGAGATTTTTGGACAAACGTGTCAGCGGAATGGACTGCGTCGACGAGGTCGCCGCTTTTTGTTGGATGACCAGATCAAGCTTATCCGAATGGCAGTGGGCCGAGCTGTCTCAGCGCGCCGTAAATCGTGTTCCATCCTAAAAGTAGGCCTTATTGTCGTTCTGCCAGGTCGATCATTTCACGGATAGACGCGGTTCCGGTTGTGCCGAGTTTGTGAATGACAATCGAGGATGCCAGAGTTGCCAACTGAATGGCTTGATCCACAGGACGACCTGCTCCCAAGGCGGCTGCGAGGTTGGCGGTAACAGAATCACCCGCGCCGACAATATCGATTTCACCTCGGACGGGGATGGATGATTGATGGAAGAATTGTCCTTCTACATCCGCAGTAGCCATCCCCATTTCCGCCATCGTGACAATGACCGGACGCTGATTGTGTGAGGCAACATGCAGGCATTCCTTTTGGATGTCTTCAAGACGCCTTGAAACCTTTTTTCCTGTCATTCTGGACAGCTCATGGTGATTCATTTTGAACACCAATGGAGGGTAATTCTGTAGCCCTCTCCGGCTGTCGGCAATCACCGGCAAATCAGGCTTTTCTTGAGTTAAGCTTTTCAACATTGAAAGGAAATAATCGTTTACCACTCCCGTGTCTGTTAGATCGACCTGATCCATCAGGATTACGGCATCCACATGCGAAGACAATAGATTGAGGGAATGGCTAAGAGTTTCGGTCAACGACGGTGGAGTCGGGGTTGTGTTCTTTCTGTCTAATCGACTTAATTCTTCAGGCTGCCTATCTGACCACATCAGAAGCGGTTTGGAATAAGTAAAAGTGCATCGGTCTTCTGATTCGATGAAACGATCCATATTAATTCCCTGAATACTTGCCAGGGCATTCTTCAGTTCCCAACCTTCTCCGTCTTTGCCGCAAAACCCGATAGGGATGATTTCGTCAATCTGGAGAGCGGCCAGATTATTCACCACGGTACCTGCTGCTCCGGGTTGACATCTGACCCGTTTGAGGTTGTGAACCGGTAGGCCGGTTTCCAGAGAGATTTCCTCAGCGTAAGGGTCGATCTCAAAATAGCGGTCCAGGCAGAAATCCCCGGCTACTGCGATTTTCAAGTGGGAGAAATCCGAACCCAGTTCAGTGAGAGTGTTCGTATTCAAAGTTAAAATGGGCTGAGGGTGGGTGACTTGAAGTTACTGGAAAATTTTGACTCAGTTAAATGTTTTCCAGTTTCTGGTAAAGACGATGAACGAATGCGGTATTATCCATACAGGCATAATTCATTGTTCCGCCCATTCTGGCATAACTTTTGCAGAATCTGAGATAGTAGGCGGGATTGGTTTTCGGAGGTTCCCCTTTTGACCAATCCCAACGTCCCCCATCCTGTAAGTCAACCACATAGATCTGGTG
>DUCD01000352.1:0-1874 GCA_012959985.1 Verrucomicrobiales bacterium
GGAATTATTAACCTGGGTCAAAAACACCAAGGCGCCGACCCCGGACAAGCTCAATCCCAAGTTCGGCAGAACAAGCGAAACGGCAGCGATAGGCAAGGGGCAAAAAGCACCTTGAGGTTCCCAAACCGCAGATGGGTATGGGTGCCCCTGAGAAGCCCCCCGATCGAACCAGCCCGACGTTGGGTGCTTGCGTAAAAAAACGTTAAGGCGGGCACTATAAACCTTTCCAGGCGTGCCGCTTGAAGCTTGATTTTGGAGTCGATAGGTCTATTCTGTTGCCAAGCTTGCGAAAACATCCAGTTGTCCAAAAAGAGGATGGGCCAGCGACCGTGATGGAGGAAATTCTGATGTCGTAACACATGGATTTACCGGGCCAGGTCAGGGAGTCGGCGAAGATATCGTTGTCGCATTTGCCGGAAAATATTTTCATCCACAAAAAGCACGCCCTATTTCAGACTCCAACACCCAAGAACCATGTTTGATGAAGTGGCAGTAATGAGTGTGGAAGGAGTCAACAAATCCTCAATATAACGAGTCAAATCACAAGCGTGGAATACGTTACCTAACTGGCTTGGGAAGGGAGCCGAATCTTGCGGGAATTCGGCTCGTTCATACGAGCCTTCCAATCCACATGGAACTGGGGAAGCATCTACGGATACTTGAAAAACCAGAACGATTCTACACATAGGGAACGGGTGGAATTCTGTCAAAACGTTCGATGGTTATTCGGATTGAAAATGTATTTTATAAGAGTCTGAAAATTGAAAAACCGAGAATAATGTTGGCAACCCGTCACAACGTTACGGTTTTAGATGTTACAAACGTTTTACAAACGTTTTACATCGTCTGTGGTATGATTAAGTAGATTCAATGAAAAACCAGAAAGGATATCAGCAATGAAACATTTTTTTTCTTGGCTATGTGTAATCCTGTTAACTGGCTGTGCCGGCAAGTCGAACACGGGCGTTCTTCACCTGCCATCGTTGTTCCCCGATGACATCACGGGAGATGCACACGAGACCTACGCGGCCTACGGGAGGGCTATCAGGGCCGGAAGCATAAAGTCGAGCGACGAAATTCCAGAGGCGTACTGGGCCGACCGCATCAGAGCGTTGAACCCCATCAAAGTCTACACACACAGGGTCAACATCGTCGTTGTTCAGCGCGTCAGGGACGGAACAGAGGAAGGAAAGTATATCTACATTCCCATCTCATCCTATTTGCCCGAAACGGGAGATGACAGTTTCGTGTTCAGTCCAAACCCGATGACTGGCGACACCTACACCTTGGGGAATGGGGTCTTCGATTTCAAGAGGATGGCAAGCAAGTAGCGAAGAAGCCAACAAGCGGATACCGGTGAGAAATTACATGGCGCGTCGGTCTTACCCGTAGTGTAGAAGAATTCGGTTTGTACGCAATCGATTGGAAATGAGGGGGCGAATTCATTATTCTCAGGATTGAAATTCGTAAAACTGGCGATATATGGTCCGGTTAAATTCATTTTTTTCCATTGTCTCGCCGGTTGGCTTATTCGGGAACAGCAGGCCGTGATTGAATATTTGGTTGAGTCGAATCGCATGCTGAATCACCTGATTGACACTGGAATAAATGAGAATCTCAGTCCTTGTTCATTACAAACCGGGTCCGGCGCTGCGAAGTAAAAAGAAGAATCTGGAGATCTGAGAAGTTCGTTGCGAACCGGATTTAGCAAAACGTTTGCAAAATTACACGGTCGGTTGAAGGCAAGTAATTTGATCTCATGCCGCTAAAATTACGTCCCAATTCACCTGTTTTAAAGGGTTCGGGGGGAAGAATCTGCTTAGGCTTGGCCTTGAGGCCAAGCCTAAGCAGATTCTGGTTTATATGAAGGGTGT
>DUCD01000352.1:1958-2744 GCA_012959985.1 Verrucomicrobiales bacterium
CCGTGAGCGATGATTTCTAGTCTTGTTGTGTCCGATGGCGGCGGCGGCTCAGGCTCCCTGTCTGGAATATCCTGAAAACACCCACAAAGCGCTGGTCGGGCTAACGGATCTGGTGAACGCCTCTCAAAAACTTCAACGTTGACAGGGTTGCCTACCGATCGGTAGGTTACCACAACGACTCATCTATGAAAATCGCGGGCACAGCAAAATTAATGGCGACGCCGGAAGGACAGGCGCGCAACGAGGAGGTTTTCCGAATGGCCGCTAAGATGATGGTGCAGAATGGCTACGGAGGCGCCTCCATGGGCGACCTTGCCAAGGCGGTAGGCATAACCAAAGCAGGAGTCTACCACCACATCAGCAGTAAGCAGGACATGCTCTTTCAGATCCTGCAACACGCCTTGGATGGGCTGGAGCGCGTGGTCATCGAGCCGGCGAAACTACTGGAGGATCCCGAGGAGCGATTGCGCGAAATAATCAGGCTCAACGTTCGGGGAATCATCGATCACGGACCGGAGTTCACTCTCCTCTTTCCCGAAAGACATCATCTTGACCCGCCACAGCAGGAAGTCGTCGCCAAACGGATACAGAACTATCGTACATTTGTGCGCGCTGCGCTGCGGGAAATGGCAAACCAAGGCAAACTGCGCGATCTGGATATCAACATCGCGCAGAGTCACATATTACAGACTATCGTTGGCATCGCCCGCTGGTATACCGAGGGGTCGGTTGACGATGAGGCCCACCTCGTCGAGCAAACCGTCGACTACAACATGTCGGCGATTC
>DUCD01000353.1:0-11453 GCA_012959985.1 Verrucomicrobiales bacterium
GAAGCATGAACTCCAACCTTTAGGTGAATCGACGCCGAACTATTCATTTTATAATTTCCTATTTTTTGTTTTCCGTAAATGCCTTAAGTCAGTGACATTACCCAATCTACCGCGACAGTTTCTGTCAACCCTGAAATAGGAAATAATGCAGGCGCGGCAGATACCGCAGCCATTCCTTTGATAAACGTAGAGCGTTTCATGGAGCCATCATAACAGGTTTGCTACGATGCAGATTCAAGCGAAATGTCGACCGACTTCAGAACTCAGAAAACGGTGCATTAGACGGGTTACTTTAGAATTTGGAAATAGAGACAATTTCCATTGTTCTTTCTCAAAAAGGATTTATTCTGAAAGAATATCAGTTAACAGATCTCAGAACACTCACGCTTCATGAAAAAGATACTCAGAACAAAAATCAGCCGACGACAATTCGCCGTTAATACTGCTATTGGTTCCCTTGGAATCACCTTTATCCCGCGTCACGTTTTTGGAGGACAGGGAAAACTTTCGGCCAATGAAAAACTGAATGTAGCCTGCATCGGGGTCGGCGGACGTGGCGCAGCAAGTGTCAATGCTGTTCACAAAGCCAACAATGTCGTTGCACTGTGCGATGTGGATAGTCGTCAAGCGTCAAAAATGTACAAGAAGATTCCGAAAGCCAAGGTCTTCAATGATTTCAGAGTCATGATGGATCAAATGGAGAAGGAAATCGACGCCGTGACCGTGGCGACTCCGGACCACACCCATGCCGTTGCCGGCATGGCCGCCATCAAACGTGGCAAGCATCTCTATTGTGAAAAACCCCTTGCCCATTCCATTCATGAAATCCGGGCAATGATGAAAGCCGCCCGGGATTACAAAGTCATCACCCAACTTGGCAATCAGGGACATTCCTTTGACCACATCCGGGTTTTCTGTGAATGGATTTGGGATGGAGCCATCGGCAATGTCACCGAAGTCCTGGCAGGTTGCGGAGCCGTCCACTGTAAAATTCCTCTATTACCAAAATTGAAGGAAAAGCATGATATCCCGAAAGAACTGGACTGGGATTATTGGCTCGGCCCCGCACAGGAGCGCCCTTATCACCCCATGTATTTACCGGGACAATGGCGTGGTTGGAGCCCATTCGGTTCCGGCACGATCGGAGATTGGATTTGTCATGTCGTCGATCCGGTGTTCTGGGCACTGGATCTCGGGGCGCCTTCATCCGTTCAGGCAACCGCAGAAAATTATGATCCGGTGCTACACAAGGACACCTTTCCGGCCGGCAGCAAAGTCGTCTTTCAGTTTCCTGCAAACGACAAACGGGGCCCGATCAAGCTGGTTTGGCACAGCGGAGAAACTCATATTCCAAGGCCTCCCGAATTGGAGCAAGGCCGGAAAAGCCCGGTGACAGGGGCCGTGGTGATTGGAGATAAAGGCAAAATCATTTACGGCTCGCACGGGGCCGGAGGAGTGCGAATCATTCCAGAAGTAAAAATGAAACAATACAAACGACCTGATCCGACATTGCCGCGAGTTAAGGGCCATCATAATGACTGGCTGGATTCAATACGAACCGGCAAACAAGCCGGCTCCAATTTTGAATACGGTGGTCCACTAACTGAACTGGCTCAACTGGGAATCATCGCCATCAAAATGTTAGGCAAAAAGTTGGAGTGGGATGGCCCCAACATGAGATTCACCAACAATCCCGAAGCGAATCAGTATATTAATCCTCCGTATCGAAAAGGTTGGAGCCTATGAGTTGTTGGATGTTCAGCCTTCGCCGAGCAACGTTCAGCGTTCAGCGTTCAGCGTTCCACTTTCGACCTAGCTAGTTCACTATAAAGACATGAATAAAGAATCCACTTCAATCAACCGCCGTAGATTTCTCAAGATGGGTGCAACCCTTTCGGCTCCGTTGATTCTACCCTCCGGTCTGCTTGGTAAGAATGCGCCATCGAACCGGATCACCTTGGGATTTATCGGTATGGGTGGACAAGGGACGGGACGAAACCTCGGTACATTTCTCAACCAGGAAGATGCGACCGTGCTGGCCGTCTGCGATGTAAGGAAAACGGCAATGGAAAATGCCAGAAATATGGTCGATAAAAAATATCAAAACAGTAACTGCGCGGTGTATCAGGATTTTCGTGAGATGCTTAGTCGGAAAGATCTTGATGGAATCGTGATTTCTACGCCCGATCACTGGCATGTGCCGCTCTCGTTGTTAGCACTGAGGACGGGCAAAGATGTGTTTTGTGAAAAGCCCAGCCTGATGATCACAGAAGGCCGGGAACTGGTCAATGAAGTCGCCAAACGCAAAGCGGTATTTCAGTGGGGCATTGAGGACCGGTCGCTGATCAAATATCACCGCCTGGCAGGATGGGCGCGTAGCGGCGCGATCGGCAAACTGCAATCCGTTCATGTCTCTCTGCCAAGGAAACCGGCGTTCCTCAAAGAAGACATCGCTCCGGTTCCTGACGATCTGGATTGGAACATGTGGCTCGGACCAGCCCCGTTCCATGATTACACACCGACTCGCACCCATCACCAAACGTGGCGGACAATCAGTGACTACTCAGGTGGGGCCATTACCGATTGGGGAGCCCATTTAGTGGATACAGCGCAAGTTGGAGCCGCCATGGACAACAGCGGTCCCTCAGAAGTTTCGGGAACAGGAACCCTACCGGATCCCAAGAAATACCAGTCTGATGTGCCTGTGGATTTCAATCTCCATTATCGCTATGCCAACGGTGTGGACATGTTTGTACAAGATGGAAAAGTTGACATCAAATTTGTCGGATCCGAGGGATGGGTCCGCTGCGCCGGATGGGATGGCGTTTGGTCTGCGAGTTCCAACAAGATTCTACGTATCAAGGAATTCGGCAACGAAGCGAATTTCTGGCCACGCCCACAAATCGAGCATCGCGATTTCCTGGACAGCATGAAGTCACGGAAACAGCCCGCCTATCACGCCGAAGCAGGACATCGTTTGTCAAGCACTCTGCACCTAGGCCACATGGCCATTCGCTCCGGCAGAACGATCAGATGGGATCCTGCAAAAGAAGCCTTCCCCAGTGGTGATACCGATAGCGCAAAGAGCATCATCTACAAACGCCCGGCGCGCGATTGGCAATCAGCTTGAAACGGAAGAAGGGAGCTCGGCGATTGCACTGGATCAGTATCGAAAAGCTAAATTGCCGAGGAACCGAAAGTTGAGGATGAAATTGGTTTTATTGTTGCTAATACAATCCTTGATATGGCCGATGGTAAATAGACGGAAACTTCATCAACCCTTTCCAATTAAAACAACTTGATCCGCGGAGGGAACGCAAGCAACTGATGATGTTTTTGTTATACGCTTTATTAAAGCACCTGACTTTAGGAAATATCCAATTGTAGATTGTCAAATTGTAATTGAACGCAATGCGGATAGTGATGTTCTGCAACGCAATTCACACTTTGATAAGTCGCAATTTTACTCAGAATAACAAGGAAACTAAATTTGCCAGAATCAATCCTGACACCCACTTATGAACAGCAAACCTGAAAAAATGATGGGCCTCAATCCGGTCATAATGTCACCACGATAAAGCCTCTGTTGAGCCTATCTTCAGCAATAACATCCGCCGCTACAGAGACAGGCTCACCCAATTCCGCAGAGATTGAGCCCGGCAGACTCTTCACCGGAATGAATTCAGGATTAACAAGCTTTCCGACTGAAATCCTCGATTTATCCAACCTGACGTATCTTTACCTCTACGATAACCAGCTGATGGAGATCCCTACTGAGTTGGGTAATCTTTCCAATCTGAGGCATCTTGACCTCCGCCATAACCAGCTGGCGGAGATCCCCCCAGAGTTGGAAAATCTTTCCAACCTGACGACTATTGACCTCAAACTTTAAGCAGAGCGCCAGCAAGGCCAAGGATAACAAGGGATTGGTCGAGCACAATCGCTTGAGCGAAATTTGGAACGACCCCGGACGACTCCAGCGGGAGCGCCACCCGGATGAGTTGCATCCGGTGTTTCTAATATTGATGGAGGGCTTCGATTTGTCCTATCGAGTTGCGATGCCGAAAGCGGGTGCGCTGGAACAGTACGCCCCACTGCCATTGGGTTAAGGAATCTTCACCTCATACCTTATCTAACTGTGAACGGTTACTCTATAGGGGAACCTCCCTATAGGGGGACTTCCTATAGAGAAGTTTCCTATAGAGTAACTTCCCTATAGAGTAACTTCCCTATAGAGTAACTTCCCTATAGAGTAACTTCCCTATAGAGTAACTTCCCTATAGGGGGACTTCCCTATAGAGTAACCTCCCTATAGGGGGACTTCCCTATAGAGTAACCTCCCTATAGGGGGACTTCCTAAGTAGATGGAAATTCGGGTATGTATAGTACTGTATGCGGCGCGCGAAGCGCGAAGCGCGCCACAACATGCTCGAAAAAAAATTCCTATTAGTTAGTTATTTTTTCATTGACACAACACCTCGGGAACGCCCATTCAATCACAACACATTCACAACATGCTCGAAAAACAACTAAACTATAACCTAACGAAATAAGAGAATTTCGTGTCCGCCAAACTCAGGGCACATCATGATGTATTACATATCGTCTCATATTCGATTGCGACAGAGGAACATGCTGGTTTCCATGTGGATAACCGTTTTCTGTTCTTTCTCATGGATTCAGCCAGCTGTGTCTCAAGTCGCGAACATTCAGGACCCGGGTCTTTTGAGGGCTGTCAGAGAGGCTCTCGGGCAAAGCGGCGGCACGATTATCACGGTCGAGGATTTGGAAAGTTTGGTTGAATTGAATGCGAGTCATCGCGGGATTGAATCGATCGACGGTCTAGAAGACGCGGTGAACCTTCAAACATTGAATCTCTCTAACAATCAACTGAAAAGCCTGAGTTTGCCCAATAGCTTCGCGAGATTGAGCCAACTCAATCTTGGCGGTAACCAACTGACGCATCTGATAATACCCGAAGCGTTAGGCAACCTGCAGCGCCTGTATCTCCACGACAATCAATTGACCGGTCTGACCTTCCCCGTGGAGCTACGATTATTAAGAGATCTCAATCTTGGCGGCAACCAACTGACGCATCTGGAATTGCCCGAAGCGGTAAGCAATCTAAAGCGACTGTACCTCCACGACAATCAACTGATAAGTTTGACCTTCCCTGAAGAATTTCATTTTTTAAAAGAGCTCCATCTTCCCCGCAACCGACTTGCGAGCCTCGACTTTCTGATTGGGCTGAACAGTCTGCAGGTGCTCGACCTTGGAGACAATCAATTGACGAGCTTAACGCTGCCCGGTGAGTTGCTGAGTCGGATGCGGAAACTCGATCTGAGCGACAATCAATTGGTGAGCCTGACTTTTCCCGATGAATTCAGCCCCATGGAATTCCTGTTACTCGGCGGCAATCAACTGACCCGTCTGGTGGTGCCTCAAGGGTTGGCGAGGTTAGAATGGCTTTTTCTCAACGACAATCTACTGACAAGCCTGACTTTACCCCATGAAATGGCGAGATTGGAATGGCTTATTCTCAGCAATAATCAATTGACGAGCCTGACCTTGCCTGATGGATTGGCGAGATTGCAACGGCTTATTCTCAACGACAATCAACTAACGAGTCTGACCTTGCCTGATGAGCTAAACCTTTTGAGGAAGCTCTATCTCCGCAACAACCAATTCACGCATCTGACCTTGCCCGATGGGCTGGTCAATTTGCGAATGCTTTATCTCGACGGCAATCAACTGACCAACCTGATACTGTCCGATGGATTGTACAGATTGCAATCGCTATGGCTTTCCGATAATCATTTGACGAGTCTGACCTTACCCGATGGCTTGGGTAACCTCGAATCGCTTTTTCTCGACAACAATCAACTGACAAACCTAAGGCTACCCAATGGATTGAACCGACTGGAAGTCCTCAGGCTCTGGGGCAATCAGCTGCTGGCCAAGCTGTATGTCCCGGCGGGAACGAGTCTGCCGGGGAGCATTGTGGGAGACTCTCCGCTCGACATTACCGGAATCGAAGCTACTTTCTATACTAACCTACGAGGTTTCACCCGCAATGACGAAGGTGACGTTCAGTTCACCCTCTATGCCTCAGCGGGCGACTTCTTGGTTCAACGGTCGTTTGAATTGCAAGGAGAGTGGTCCGGCGGACGCATGATCCGCATCAGCGAGAATGAACCGGCGGAGTATGATCTCACCCATACCGGGGCTGTGGAGTTTAGGGACCAACAGCCACACGATTCCCAAGCCAGTTTCTATAGAATATTGAAAGTTGAACCGTAAGACCAACGAGCAGCATCCTTACGAATAGGAATGGCACAAAATCAAGAATGGGTACCGCGTGCCAGAAGCTAAGGCGTGCTGTCCCAGCGCGCCGTATAGGGTGCTTACTCAAGGTTAGGTGTTGTGTGCTAGCGGCGGCGAGGAAGCGGATGAAAACGGGCAGTTGAGAAAGGGAGGGTAGTTTTTACAAAAAAACCGGCAGCGAGAAACTTGCCGGTTAAGTTTACGTTCAATTTCTGAACTCTGATTATTCCTCGATCCGATCCTTCATTCTGTAGCTTTTACCTTCGATTGTTATGGTGTAGGCATGGTGGAGCAGTCGATCCAGAATGGCTGAGGTGAGCGTGCTGTCATTGTTGAACATCAGAGGCCATTTTTTGTAGACTCGATTTGTTGTCAGGACAGTGGAACCCGACTCGTAACGCCCGCTGATGACTTGGAAAAGCAGGTCCGCTCCGACTTTGTCGATTGGTAAACACCCAACTTCATCAAGGATCAGAATCGAAGGTGAAAGATACTTTTTGAGAGCTTTCTTCAACTGGTGAACGGCCTGAGCAGCCGAGAGGGTATTGATGATGTCCACGGCCGAGGAGAAGAGCACTGAATGGCCTTCCAGGCAGGCGGCATAGCCTAACGCGTTTGCGAGATGACTTTTGCCCAGGCCCACTCCGCCGATCAGAATTACGTTGAAGTGGTCTTTGAGGAAGTTCAGGCGGAAAAGTTCCCGGACCTGATCGCGGTTGATTTTCTTAGGCCAACTCCAGTCGAAGTCTTCCAGGCTTTTGATCACGGGAAAACCGGCGGCTTTGATCCGGCGCTGAACTCTGTTGTCCTGACGACGCTGAGCTTCCCCCTGGACCAGGGCGCCCAGGAATTGATCGAAGCTCCATTGTTTCTGCGCGGTTTGTTTCGCGATGTCCGGGTAGTTGTCCAGGATGAATTTCAGTTTGAGTTCGGTAAGGTATTCTTTGAGTATTGTGTCTTTCATGATGGGTTCTGATCGGGTGCGTCGGGTGCGTCGGGTGCGTCATAGATGGAGAGATCCGGATCGGGCATGTCCAGCTCCAGCATATCTTCATTGCGGGTGAGATGCAGAGCCCCCGGTTCGGGCAGGCGGCGTTGACGCTGTTCCAGAAGGTTAGTGATGTATTCGCTGGAAAAAGCCTCGTAGAACAGAGCGTCCTCCAGGGCTCGGGCGACTTTTTCCGGATCGTAGATTTCGCATAGCGCGATGATCCTGCGGATGTGAAGGGCGACATTGAGTCGGCGGCTCTGCATCTGTTCGTGGTAGACTTGAGCTTTGGGGCTTAAAGCCAGGAAACGGATCAGGAGTTTCTGGTCGCTGCTTTTACGCTTCTGATCCAGCAGTGCATTGGAATGCTCGGCATGACGGAAGTTACGCCTTCGCTCATAGGAGCGGGAGTGTTGAGTGAGGAGTTGATTGTCATGATAGAAGCAGAGTTTGTCGGGATAGAGTTTAAGCTGCAGACGCTGACCGGCATATCGTGGGGGAACCGAGTAGCGGTTGGTGTCCAGGACGACGCGATATTGGTTGGACGCCCTGACTGACTCAATCTGTCCGATGTCGTAAGGGTGGACGGGTAAAGGCTGAAGACTGGATTTTTCCTCCTCGAAGCGGTCGGTCGGCTTCTGTTTGGTTTCGCCGTGAATGCGGACGTTGGCAATGGTGTCCAGCCAGTCCCGGCAATCGGTGTTGAGCGCCTGGAGTGTAAAAGGCATCTCTTTGCCGGCCAGAAAATTCTTTTTGATGTAGGCAACGGCATTTTCTACGCGCCCTTTCTGTTGAGGCTGCCTTACGGCACAGGCTTTTATACTGAAACCGTAATGGCGGGCGAAATCCAGGTAACTGGGCTGGAACACCGGCGGCTGCCCTTTGGGTCGGTGAAGGACGGCAACTTTGCAGTTGTCGACCATTGTGCTTCGGGGGCAGAGACCGAAGTATTCCAGGGCGTTGAGATGGCATCCCAGAAAGTGTTCCTGAGCTTCACGGAAAGTAAACTCGACGTACATCAGACGGCTGTAGCAGAGCACCATGGAAAAAAACGACAGACGACGGCGGGTATTTCCGACGTTGAAAAAACCGTAACTGCCCCAATCGATCTGAGCACATTCACCGGCTTCGAAATGCAGAGTCTCAAAGGCCCGGCTGGTTTTGGGACGGACCTGACGGATGAAATCCTTCAGAATCGAATAGCCTCCCGAATAATCCTGTTCTTTGAGACGCTGAAAGATCTGCTGCGCGCTGTACGGATAGGAATCGAGCCAACGGGTGATTTGGCCTTTGAAAGGATCGAGCTTGCTCGGGCGGGGCGCCGTTTGAGCCTTGATGTATTTCTCCTGTCCCAGCCATCGGGTGACGGTTTTCACATCCAGTCCCAGTTGACGGGCGATCTGTGCGGCTTTCAAGCTTTCCCTGTGATGGAGATCATGAATCCGGCAGTAGGTGTGATAGTCGATCATCTCTGACCTCCTTCTTCGACGGCTCGACGGAGCAACTGTCCCAGACTCATTGTCTCACCTTCGGTGCGATTGGGCAGCGCCGAAGACGGACTGCCCAACTCCAGAACTTGGTAAAGGGGTTTGGCGTAGGCCACCAAACCCGCCCTGCAGAGTTGAGTCCGGGCTGCGCTCAACCGGGCTCCTTCCATAGTGAAAATCCGGCAGATGGCCGCCTGTGAATAGTAACTGAGGCCCTGAGCATCGCCGACGCTCACCAGGAAGAGATAAAGACTCCAGGCGTCGCTTCCGCAACGCTCTAAGTAATTATCCCGGACCAGGCGGTGATCGACCCAGCTCCAGTGAGCCGGCAGACGACGAAGCCGTTCGGGGTATATGAGTTTTTTTTGAATCATGATTTCGATGAGCTTGCTGTTCTGATTTTCCCGGATTCAGCCCGAGAATGTTGCGTCCCCTTTCTATCAGTTTTCGTGTGGTCCGGGCTATGTCGTCTTGTAACGCAATGTCCATTAGGTTGGAGATAAGTCCTACAACCATAGGATGTTGAGGGGATAAGACGTCTTGTAACGTACGGTCAACAGAATCACCTTTAACTTCTTCTGCTTCAGCAGGTTGAGAAGTTGAGACGTCTTGTAACGTACTTTGAGGTTCTGAGCGGACACAGCGGCGCCAGTAACCGGGGTGGAGTTTCCGCCACTCTTTAACGCGCTCCACATTGTCCGAATCACGGAAGTGATTTCGGTTCTCAGGCCGGCTCAGCCACCGACGCTGACTGTCCTTCCTGCGAGCCCGTTTACAGCCGGGTTTTGAACAAGCTTTCTGGTGATAGGCATTACGGGGATCGGGAAGAAAAAACTCCTTGCAGTAAAGACACTTATGCTTGGAATTGCGACGAACCGAACCGACCTTTTTCATCTCTTCTTCAGAGAGAGGATCCAGACAAAAAGAAAGAAGAAAACTCAGAAGAAAAAACACACCGGGAAAAGAAGCAACAAAAGATCTCAGATCGAATCGAGGGAAGAAAATCCACTCAAAGAACAGGCGCCGGGAGACCTCACTTTCTCAACTGCCGGTTTTCATCCCATTCGATCTCGCCGCTGGCATTTCTAAGAAGTCTGTCATTAAACTCGATTTAACCGAAAATCTTCCCACCTTCGCTGGTGACATTACGCAGATCCGGCAGATCATCATGAACTTGATCATCAACGCTTCGGAAGCTATCGACAAAAAGAAAGGCGGCATCATCTCCATTTCCACCGGCACGATGGAATGCGAGCGTGTCTATTTAGATGAGGCAGTAGAGAATTTGGGTAAGGAATTCAGCCATCCGCTGCCCGAAGGCTCCTACGTCTATTTCGAAGTTGCAGATACCGGGTGCGGGATGGACAAGGAGACAGTGGAGAAACTTTTTGACCCATTCTTTACTACTAAATCCACAGGGCGAGGCTTAGGTATGTCGGCGGTCTTGGGTATTGTCCGTGGCCACAATGGAGTGATCAAGGTAAATAGTGAAGTGGGCAAAGGGACCACCTTCAAGGTTTTGTTCCCAGCGAATGAACTTTCTGAAATCCACGTGATGAATCCAAAGGAAATCCTGATTGAGGATAAGGAATGGCGTGGAAGCGGCACCGTTCTGATCGCAGACGACGAGGAAACCGTACGCGACGTTGGAAAACGGATGCTTGAGCGTATGGGATTCGGTGTGCTGACCGCATCTGAAGGAGAGGAAGCAATAAAGTTGTTTCGGCAGCATTCCAGTGAAATAGTCTGTGTGCTTCTTGATTTGACAATGCCTCACACAAACAGTGCAGAGGTTTTGAGTGAGATGCGGTGCCTTCATCCGGAAATTTTTGTCATTCTTTGCAGTGGCTTCAACGAGCTGGATGCCACCCGGGAATTTATTGGCATGGGTTTGGCGACCTTCATACAGAAGCCTTACACCACGACGGTCTTGCGAGAGAAGTTGAAGGCGATTCTGCTCGCGAAGGAAAATGAGGAGGCATTGAACGGAAATTCGTTAATTGAACAGGTAATTACTGAATAAGAAAAACCTGATTGAAATTACCAAATTTGGATATTGTAGGTTTACGAATTCAGATCTTGGTCAAGAACCTGGATTGAAACGATCCGGTATGGATTTCACATTTCCATCCTGTATCCGACGTCGCTGATTGCTTGGATCACTGCCGTGTCTGATGAACGCTGCCATCTGCCAACGCCACAATCTTTTGTCTGTCTGGAAGGTAGACCTTGATTATTATGTCCTGCGGGTGCCCCCAATCAGCCGATAGGCTGACTGTAACTTCGGCGTCAGCCAGCATACCCAGATCTGTATCTGCCAGTAATCCTTGGTCTAGCAACTCCTTCAATGAGACCAAAGGCGGAACCGGGGCCCCCTTTGATTTCAGTGCTTTACTGTAACTCTAAGCAGCCTCCAAAACCCGGATTGCATTCACATTTCCCATATTTTTATTGGGAGAGGCAAAATACAGTTTACTGCCCACCCCTAAACAAAGTGGTGAGCACCGCTGCGACTGTTAATGTTCGTTTCATACGTCCAATCCTCTGAGCCGGGATAGTTGAACTCTGCAAACACTCTTTCCATAGTCCGGCCTCGACGCGGCCAGCTTCAGGGATGGCGGCCATAATCCGGCCTCGACGCGGCCAGCTTCAGG
>DUCD01000353.1:11552-19898 GCA_012959985.1 Verrucomicrobiales bacterium
GCTTCAGGGATGGCGGCCATAATCCGGCCTTGGCGCGGCCAGCTTCAGGGATGACGGGCATAAAACGCTTATTCAAATGGCAATGGGCCGCTCGTCTCTGCCATTCGGTTAAGGCTTCATTCTCCTGGAGAAAAATATTAGGCTCGATACACTTATCAGCGCAGGTATAAATCCCAATGTCCTTTTTTGCAGAGACAGTCGACGCGACAATTCTGGTCTAGCCCTGAGCGCTTAATATCTTGTCTCGACACGTCGGACGACTTATTCTTCGAATTGAAAATTACTATAAAATTCATGAGTTACTGACTATGAAAAACGCTTTAGTCCACGGTGTCCTTTTGTATGGCTTTCTGAGTTTGGTTTTTATGGGTGATGTGCTTGCGGATTCTACAGTGCCCGCCGAAGGGGAGATGCTCAGTCGATTTGGTGGCGGTCAACCGGTTGTGCCTTACCCGCCGTTCGAGGACGGGACCTTTAACCTGAGTAACCGGGATGTCGTTTTATTTGTTGGACAGGAGAATTTGGTCCGTGAACAGGATGCGGGTGAGTTGGAAGCGATGCTGGCCGTAGGCTTTGCCTCCCAAGAGCCACGATTTCGATCTATGGCATGGGAAGCTGATACGGTCTATGATCAGTGGCGTTATCTGAATTTCGGATCGTGGAAACGTCAGCTTGAAACGGTTGAAGCAAGTGTTGTTGTAGCACAATTCGGGCAGATGGAAGCGTTCGATGGTGTGGGGCGACTTACCGAGTTCAAAGCGGCGTATCACAGGTTGTTGGATCAATTTGCTGCGGTGACACAACGACTCGTGCTGATCTCCCCAATGCCCTTTGAAACGCCTACCGCCTCTCACGCTCCGGACTTAACCAAACGCAACAAAGATGTGGCTGCGTATGTCGAAATTGTGCGGGAGGTTGCCAAGCAGCGCCATGCGGTGTTCGTTGACCTGTTTACGCCACTTTCACAGCGCGAGCCTGGCGCATTTCGGCTTACGCAGGATGGTATTCATCTAACCGATTTCGGTTTGAATGCAGTCGCGGAGGTGATTGTCGATCAATTGGGAGTCGAGTCCGCTCCGTTTAAGGAAATCGTCTCTTTGCGCGAAGCCATCGTGGAAAAAAACCGACAATGGTTCGATTGTTGGCGGCCGGCGAACTGGTCGTTCGTCTACGGCGATCGAGTGTCCCAAATGTTCGGTAGAGCCGGTGGTGAGAAACCTTCATTGAAGGAATCTTTCGAAGGTCGTCGATCGTTAATCGCAACATTGGATGTGCGTATTCAGACGATTGCACACGGTGAAAATGTGGACCCAATACCTTTCCTTGGAAACCTTCTTCCGAGGAAATCACCGAAGGCACTTACTCCGGAGGAACAGCTCGCCACCTTTACTCTTGCTGAGGGTTACGAAGTCAACCTGTACGCTTCAGAAAGCGATGGAGTTGTCAATCCGACCCAGTTCGCCTGGGATGAAATGGGTCGTCTTTATGTGGCTTGTTCGCCTATGTATCCGCAAATTCATGCGGGTGTGAAACCCACCGATTACATTGTATTACTTCAGGATGCAGATGGCGATGGAGAGGTCGAAAAATCGTGGCGTTTCGCTGAAAAACTAACAATGGTACAAGGGCTGGAGCTCGGTCCCGACGGTCTTTATGTGTGTGATTACGATCAGCTCGTTTATCTGACAGATACCGATGGGGATGGTCGGGCAGATTCACGACGGGTGATTTTCTCCGGATTCGGTATTGGCGATACCCATCAGCTTATCAATTCCATCTCACACGGGCCGGATGGAAGTCTTTGGTTTACCCAGGGATTGCACGTCATGTCGCTGGTTGAAACGCCGTGGGGAATCTCGCGCCTCGATCGAGCTGGCGTCTGGCGATTACGTCCGCGAAGCTTGCGACTTGAAGGATTCTTTGGAGGCGGCATGGCCGGAGCGAATTGCTGGGGTGTAGCATTCGATGATTTCGGTCAGATTTTTCACAAGTCAGGCGACCGACCCCATGGTTACTGGACTGTGCCCGGTCTGGTGCGCGGAGCCAGTCCGATAGGCAGTGGTTCGCGAACTTCGGCGAACCAGTCTTACAGCAATTCTCCTGAACAGTATCATTCAGTCGGTCCGTTGTTCGAGACGTCACCCAAAACAACGTCATTGGAAATAATCGGTACGAAAGCATTGCCCGAGGACATTCAGGCTTGTGCTCTTATCGGGGGCTACTTCGGATCGGTGGTTGAATTGCATCGATTCAACGACGCCGGCTCAGGGTTCACAACAACCCAATTACCTAAACTGATGAAATCGGATAACAACGCCTTCCGCCCGGTGGATGTAAGCGTTGGTCCGGATGGGGCGATTTATCTTGCGGACTGGTATAATCCCGTCATTGGACACTATCAGGCCAGTTATGCCGATCCCCGTCGTGACAAGACTCACGGCAGAATCTGGCGTATTTCTGCCAAAGGTTACGCTTCGGTCAAGCAACCCGATCTTTCTGGAATGACAATCACCGAGTTGCTCAACCAACTGCGCTCCTCAGAAAGGTGGACCCGCCAGCAGGCAAAACGTCTGCTGTTTTATTTTCCCTCCGATGAAGTTCTGAAAGCTGCCGACCTTTGGGTTGACTCACTCTCGTCCTCAGCACCCGGTTACGAGTCGTTATTGTTGGAGGTGGTTGGTGTTTATCAAGCTCACGAAACGCCTAGACCCGCACTGCTGAAAGAACTTCTTGCAGCCAAGGATTTCCGTGTTCGTTCCTATGGCGCTCATGTCATTGGTAACTGGGCTGATAAATTATCGAATCCACAAAAGCTATTGAGTGAGTGTGTTCGAGATGAACATCCTCGAGTGAGATTGGAAGCCGTGGTGGCTGCAAGTTACCTGTCAACAGCAGAAGGTGTAGAGGTTGCTACGGAAATACTCAACATGCCACGTGATCCATTCCTGGATTATGCTCTGCGTCAGACTGCCCGTGCACTTCAGCCGTATTGGGAACACGCTCTTCCAGAAAACACGTTACGATTAGAAAAACCAGTACAGGTAAAATACTTACACGAACTCGTGGGTACTCCACCGAAAACGGTATCACCGGGCGAAAAGCTCTACACAATGGCTTGTCTTGCCTGTCACCAACCGGAAGGCAAGGGTTTGCTGGGAGTGTATCCTCCATTGGCAGGGGGTGATTGGGCTGCCGGTGATCCTACTCGGCTCATTAAGATTGTCCTACATGGCTTGACGGGACCGATTACCGTCAATGGCAAACCCTTCGTTTCGACGGCTCCGATTCACATGCCTTCGTTTAGCGGATTGAGTGATCATCAGATTGCAGACTTGCTGACTTATGTTCGCAATGAATTCGGAGACCGTGCTTCTCTGGTATTGCCCGATCAAGTAAATGCCGTTCGTGCGGCTACAACAGACCGTATAACACCATGGACGGAATTGGAATTGTGATTCTATTTTGGTGTGTCGATGTGCTGAAATCGATAAGTTCCTGAATAGTTGACGTTTTTTAAGCCAAGGACCATACTTCGATCATGAGATTAGACAGAGTTTCAACATGTATTTTAGTGCTTGTAATTTTGACGTCGGGTTGGCAGGCGTCAGGTTCGGACAGTTGGCCGGATTTTCGCGGACCGTGGGGAACTGGGCATGCCTCCACTCCTGAAAACTCTTTGCCGGTTGGTTTACCGTTGCACTGGAGTGAGACGGAAAATGTCGAGTGGAAAACGGAGATTCCTCATCTTGGTATATCCACACCTGTCGTGCTGGATGGTCAGGTTTGGCTAACCACGGCCACCGAGGACGGTCATGAGTTCTTTGTCATCTGTATCGATGCGGAAACGGGAAAAACGCTCCTTAATGAAAAGGTGTTTTCCAGTGAAAATCCGGAATCGCTTGGAAATGGTGCTAAAGCCAACAGTTATGCGACGCCTTCGGCCGTGATTGAGCCAGGGCGAGTCTATATCCACTTCGGCAGTTTCGGAACGGCGTGTTTAGACTCCAGCAGCTTTAAGGTGATCTGGAAACGGGACGACTTGCCCTGTCGCCATTACCGTGGTGCGTCTTCTTCGCCGGTGCTCTTCGAAAACCGTTTGATCCTGACATTTGATGGCGCTGATCTTCAGTATCACGTGGCATTGGACAAACAGACGGGAAAGACCATCTGGAAAACGAATCGTTCGGTCAAATGGAACGACGAGCACATCGATCGACCGATGGTAAGAGAGGGTGATTGGCGCAAGGCGCACAGCACTCCATTGATTTTTTCAGCCGAAGGAAAACGGCGTATGTTCAGTGTTGGGGCAAAGGCCGCTTATGCCTACGATCCAATGAACGGACAGGAAATCTGGAAAGTCGAATTCCACAATTGGTCCGTTGCACCCAGACCTATTTTCCACAATGGTCGTGTCATTTTTGTTACGGGCTTCAGTCGGTCCGAAATGTGGGCCGTAAGGGTTGGTGGAACAGGAGACGTGACCGCATCTCACGTGGATTGGAAGATCAAGGCGCCTGTCCCTAGATACTCCTCACCGATTCAGGTGAATGATCTGATCTATATAGCCTATGAGGAAAGCTTTGTTTCGTGCATTGAAGCTGCGACCGGCGAAAAGGTCTGGAAGGAGCGGATCGGAGGCAAGTTTCGGGCCTCTCCGATCTATGCAGATGGACGCTTGTATTTTTTCAGTCAAGAGGGAATAACGACCATTCTAAAACCCGGTCGCACATTTCAGTTATTAGCTACCAATAAGCTGGGGGAAGACGCACAGAGCGGCAAGAGCCAGCGTTTGCCTGGGTTCACGGCATCACCCGCTGTCGCCGGTAAAGCATTGTTCCTTAGAACAAGAGACTCCCTGTATCGGATTGAATCTGACTAATCGGATCGATTATCATGCTGCATTGCGCTCAGTCCAGTGGGTCGCCCTTCAGCGTTCAAAGTTTTTGATGGCCAGACTTCAGGGGTGGGTTTGAGTAACATGACCAGTCTCAGTGTGATGACCAGGTTCAGGCCCTTAGCTGAATGCGATGACTCTTCCGCACAACGTTGCTTAGTTCTGTCCCAGCTTAAAATTTAGGATGATGCCTTCAGTTTTACCATCGAGCTGTTTTCTCACTGAATCGGCACGATTGGAGATGAAGCGTTTGAGTTGATGCACGGGGCGTTTGGGGCCGATGGGTTCACCGTCGCGTGGACCTTTCAACCAGACATCTGAAATGGCCTGCTCGAAACGTCGAAGACGGAAACTCGATTCGGCTGCGATCGGATTTCGGATGATCTTTGCGAGTTCATCAATGCGGCTATAGAGTCTATGTGGGTGGAAATGTGTATCCAGAGCGGATCGAAGTTTGTCTTGGTAAAGTTTTCGAAATCGCTCTACTCCCATTATTCTTTCCAAAAAGCGGTTCTTTTGGGTCCAGGGCCTTCGGATGCTGGCCTGTTCCCGTATCTCGGCAGTTCCGGCCAATCCAAATTCACCCCAGGAGTGATCAAGATCCCAGGGAATCAATCCGAACTTGTTTGTGCGAGGATCCAGGTAGAGGTAAAAATTCTGACCGGTCGAAAGGATCCCATCGAAATTCGACTGAAGGACCGTACCGGCTAAAAAGCCCGCACACTTATCCAGATCAAGGTAATCGTCAATACGTCTCGAAAATTCCTTATCCGATGCAAAACTAACGATACGCGCAAACTCAATTAATCTTTCTTTCTGGCTTTCGGTGGCTTCGGTCTTTAGATCATAAACGATCCGGTAATCTTCCCAGTTGCGACCAAGATAGCCGAACAGATCGTAGGTGATCGGTTTGAATATCGGAGTCGATTTATGCCCGAATTGATGTTCCGCAAAATCGGAATCAATATTTTCAATCAGGAGATAAAGTCCGAAGGGACGACGTTCCCACTTACCTTCCACCCCAATAGTCAGCCAAACATAGGACGTCCGTGGCGCGGGAACGCCCATTTCGCGGAACAGTTCATATCCCAGCGAGTCGTGCATGTAGGAACTGTCCTCGATGAGATTGTTAAGCTTGAACGTGTCCAATCCTACGAGTTTTTGTCCTGAGACGTATTTGTTCAAATCTAACTTGAAAGACCGTTTGAGCCGGTATAGCGATCCGATATAAGTTCCATTTCCGCGATATCGGACTGCAATATTCTCAAATCGCCTGCCCAACCATTCAAAATTGCCGTGAACCCAATCGAACTCAAGTCCAAGAACACCAGCGAGGCCTCCGCGAGTCGAATTGGGATTTCGAAGAACCATCTGGTCCGAAAGCCGAAAAGGATTGATCGGTTGGATATGTCTCGGTTCCAATCCAGCCCATTGGTCTTTGGTAAACTCAAAATGAGCACGTCGGATTAAGTCCGTTTGATACAAATCATTTGAAGAAATAATCGCTTTGTGAGGAAGATCTTGTGCGGTCTCTTGAATCTCCCACGGCTTTGGAGATTCAGCCAACT
The DNA here is from genome assembly GCA_012959985.1 of Verrucomicrobiales bacterium. Taxonomy (GTDB): domain Bacteria; phylum Verrucomicrobiota; class Verrucomicrobiia; order Limisphaerales; family DUCD01; genus DUCD01. Next base: position 18,015 of record DUCD01000353.1, read on the forward strand.
CTGGGATTTCTTCGACCAGTTTCCGAGATGAGCTTTCCAGCATCCAGGGAATCATGCTTCCGCTTTGCCAAAACCAGATAGTGAGTGCGATGATTGTCAGGAGTAGAGCAACTCCGGCCTTGAATAGGTTCCCCAGTATTTTCAATCGACACTTCCATCCTATCCAGCACAATGATCGAAGTGCGGCGCGGATGTTTTTCGATTCTCTTCTATTGTCTGGAATTTCGGTTGAGTTTGACTTTATAACCTCCCACAAATCATCAGGCATTTGCCCGTCATCAGCGATTCGGCTCAATCTCCGGACAATCGCATCAGGATCTAGATTCAGTTTCCTTTTTCGGATTATGAAAGCCAGTCGGGTCAACCCCTTGTCAGCTCGCCGTTTCGCTTTTGTTTCCGATATCCGGAGCGTCTTGGCCAAGTCACGCCCATCGATGCGCCACACGAATTTTAATAAAATAGAATCCCGCTGTTGGGGCGTGATTCGTGTAAGCGCGTTGAACAGGTCTGTGCATTCTCGTTGAGAATCCTCAGTCATGGTTAATCTCGACTGAGAATCGGTGTGACTGTGAGTTTCAGATTTTTCGCGCTTTAATTGTTTTGAAACGATCAAGGTCATCTGGAACAACCAAGGTGTCAGGGATTTCTTTTTCGGAAGGGATCGGGCGCGCATCTGCAGGATACGGAACACCAAACCAGTTGCTTCAGCAGTTGTCTCACTGCTGCCGAGTAGCTGGTAACTAATCCCGTACACGACGCCGGAATGCTCTCTGGCGATTGGCTCCAAATTCTCCCTCGTCGGATCTTTCAGAAACCGTCTTTGATTTTGATCTGACCCGCTTAGAACCTGTTTTTGAAATGGCAGCATACCCGTTCTGGAACTACCATACCGTCATTGATATGGGAATGCACATAATAGATATTAAAGGCTCCTCTGGAAAGTAAGGAATTTATTCTGGGCCCTCTGGTTGTAGATCTGCTGCGTCTCGACTCGTTCATTATTTTTGACGTTAATGCATTTGCTGGAGACAAGGACACAGTGAGCAAAAGAAAGAAAAGAGGCTGAGGGGGAGGCAATGTCACTGACTTAAGACAGTTACGGGAAATTCGGAAGAGGAGATTCTAAGAATAGTAGATCAGTGTCGATTTATCTACAGGTTGGAGTTCACGCTTCAGCGTGTTTTTGAAGTCGATTCCAGACACGCTGAAGCGTGAACTCCAACGGATACCCTATTTCTGCTTAAGTCAGTGACATTGGGGGGGGCATATATGGTAAGGTGTTGATCAATAATTGTAGACGCTGACTCCTGTGACACTCTGAAAGATATACGATTAAGTGTTTAGTATTAAGCATGTTACGGGTGTTAATCTCGGTTATTATTTGTTGGCACTAAATTTGCAATCAGGCATCCCGACATGATAATTTTCTAGTGGACCCAGGATATCAAAGGATGTTCAATCTATTATTCCATGACAAACTCAGAATCAAATTCTCTGATAGTTAGGCTTGCGCGTTTTACGAAAAGCGGTCGGTTGAACGCTGGTATCGTTATGTCTGCAATCCAGGCACTCGTCCAGGATGAGTTCAGTGGCGACTCGATTGCTGCCTTGATCAAAAGTCTGGAAGCGGAGGAAGGCGATGTACAGGAACTCATTGGGCATCTCCGGGAAGTGCAAAGGAGGGAATGTGGACGATTGCGAGCTCGCCTCATGGCAGGCGAATCGATCTCTGAGGACATGGAATTCAATCTTGGAACATTTCCCCGAGATCTGACAGTCGGATGGGATACAGGGAGCGAGGTGTTATCGGCTATGACTGAAATGGTGGAAGTGGTTGGAGATCATCTCTTCCTTAGTCGAGAGGATGTGGCCGTTCCGGAAATT
>DUCD01000353.1:19908-36261 GCA_012959985.1 Verrucomicrobiales bacterium
CATGATCGATGGGAAATGGCAGGAGAAAAAGCACGCCGGTTGATCTACCGGAAAGGGGATGGTTTCCTTGCCGACCTGATTTCCGATTTAGAGCAATTGGACACAAACGAAGCGGAACAGTTGAGTGAAGTTGTTGCCGATTTGCGTAGCTGTATTGCGGATAGGAAAATGCAGCAACAGTCTATTTTGAACGAAGTAATTTGCTCAGTCGATAAACCCGTGCCAGAGGGGGTGAGTGACGAGGTTGTCCTGACTGAATTGGAAAATGCCCTCGGTGCCACTAATGATGAAAACAAAAGGCAGCATCTTTTTGATCTTCTGCTGTCTCATCCAAGCGCCCGCGCTGCCGGGGTGATTGATCGCGTTGCTCAAGGGGCCGCTGATCGGGAACGAGCTCTCTTGGTTTTTGCTTTGCGGTTTGGTCTCCACGTGGGTGGGTTATGGTCCAACTGGCAGGCCTTTTTACAACAACAAAGCTCAATTTCCGAAGACCACGATTCGAAGTGGTTGGGTTTTGCGCGACGCCACTCAGTGGAGGTATTGTTGATATGGTACTCCGGCTTGGCGGACGTCCGGCAAGAGACAATTCTTTTTCTGGAGAAACAATTTCGTGCGATTCCTGACAAAACGGATTTCATCTATCGGTGGGCGGAGCAACTTTCGAAGGAGGAATGGAATGAGTTGGATTCCGAATCAACCGCCCGCGTCGTCGATCTCAAGCTGCAGGAGACTCTGATCTCAATTGATGCCGTTCGGTATGAGGGAAAACGACGTAATATACTCAAATCGCTCGGGAAGCGGGAAACGGAGGATAAGGAGGATAAGGAGGATGAAAAAACTGTCATTGCCGCATCAAAGAAACCCTCATTTTGGGGAACACACGTCCAGCCGCTGATTACAGAAAATTGGTATGTGGTCGCCGGTATTGCGATGGTGATTGTGGGGGCTTCATTGCTCGCCTATTATACTTGGGACAAGGCTTGGTGGGTGCGATATACAATAATGCCAACCGTGCTCGGAACTTTTATGTGGGCACTGGCGGGAGTCGCCAATTGGATCGAGAGGAAAGGGGGCGAGTTTCAGTCGATGGCAGGGATTCTGCGTGGAGCAGCGATCGGTCTGTTGCCCTTGAATTTTACAGTAGTAGCCATTCTGGCGGGGGATGAAAGCGTGCCAAACAAGACCTTCCTCGCTTTGCTCATGGCAAGTGTTTACCTCATTGTATTTGGCAGGGGGGTCCTGCGGTGCTGCGGTGCGGTGGAACCGCAATTACGGGTGCTACTCGGAGGAACCGTATTACTTGTCAGTGGGTTGGTGATTTTTGCCCCTTTGAGTTCTCTGATATTTAACCTGTCTGGTCCCGGGCACGCCACGCTTATTGGATTTGGTTTTTACTTCACCTTTGCCTTGGTTGCCTGGGCGGTGGTTCGGTATATGCAGGTTTTCCACACGATTGATTCAGGAAACGAAAAACGGATATCCTGGTTTTTCGGGGGCGTCCTTGGAGTAACCTATTTCCAGGTATTTGCCTGGGTTCACTGGATGTCCGAGTTTACTCCCGTGGCATCCTTTTACGCTATCCTCGTGATCACTTTCGGGTGGTTAGTATTGTTCATTGAGCGGCGTAATCTGATCCTGTTTTCACAGGAAGGAACACATCGGGTCGAATCGTTTCTGGGTTTTGCATTAATTTTTCTGGGAATTTTAATCGGATCAAACCAGCCGTTATTGCGAACGGTTTCCTTCCTTTTCGGTGGGATGGTGTGGGTTTATCAGGCTTCGTTTCGAAAAGACATTTTGCATTATTGGATAGGTCTCACACTCTTGACTCTGGGGGTGGCTTCAGTCGCCCTATTGGATGGATTTCCGCGTCAATGGATGGCTGGAGTAGGTATGGGGGCGGGGGTAGCCCTTGGTGTTTCACGGCTGGTTGTGCGTAGTCGAAGACAGATTAAACTGGCGGATGCCTGTGCGGGAATGCAGATGAGCGTCTTGTTACTGACAAGTGTAGTGGCCGTTCTGGCACAGTGGCACTATCGTTCTGAACCACTGATCACGGGAGCGTTTTTGATCTTCATTGCCGGCCATTTTGTTTACTCGGGATTGCGCGAGAATCGACTCGCGTGGATTCACACGGCCATGATGATCCTGGCTATGTCATTACCATTTCTTGGTTTTGTCGATCTCGAGCAACGGACTTTTCATGGCAATACGATGGTTTTCGGGCTGGCAATCCTGTCATTCGTCTGGTTCGGAATGATCCGATTCATCAATCGCCCCTTATTGATCGAGGCCCGTTCCACAGTGCTCTGGCTGTATGGTTCGTTGGCCGTTGTGGGAATGCTGGTTCGAGTGGTATTGGAGCAGGGGGTTGCCGTTGATCCGCAATGGTATTTAGATACCATGGATTATACCGGACCGCTGTTGATGACGGTGGCGCTGGTGTTTGCAACTTACTATTCGCGATCACTGGTGCCCGCGCTGATGGCTGTCTTGATTGCGGTGATTCTGTTTCCCGAATTGAAGGCCCATTTGAAGCATACGTTGATCGACGTGATGTGGGAATCCGGCATCGGGAGTGCGGGTAGCAGCGTCGGCTTAATGATACTATGTTTTGTTCTGCGTCGATGGAGTTTTCTTAGGAATATGCCAGGCGGTGATCGATTCTTTGGTAAACAGTATTTTCCTCTGAGACGAACGGATCATACCCTGTTTACCTGGCCTGTTCTGGCAGCCGTCGGTTTTCTGGCCATCAAGGTCGATACATGGAATTTAGTGAAGAATATTTCCTGGGATGGAATTCCATTACAGACGGCGTTGGCCGTGTGTCTAACCAGTGTGACCTGGACTATGTTTGGCGGATATCAGGCTCGAGAAAAAGGAGCGAAATGGGGCACATTGGCCGGAGCTATGTTGTTGCTACTTGGATTAAATTTGATCAATCTCAGTCAGGAAGATCAATGGCATTGGGCCTGGACGGTGCTGGCAACCGGATTGATTCTTCAGGGAGCATGGTTTGGTTATCGGTATCTTTTGAATGTAAAGGATTGGGCAGAAAACGTACTGATTATACCCACCCGGCAATTCCTGTGCAGTGGCAGTGTGGCCGCTGTATTGATGCTTGGGTTGAATATTTTCTTTTCGACAGAAATGATGCCTTTCATATGGCTTGGGACCTTTTTGCTCGCACAAATGGTGTGGCATGGATTGGAGCGTAAGACACCGTTTTTTGGGAGATCGATTTATGCTTTATTGGTGGTGATTGGGCTGGCGGTTACTCACCCGGGATCCGAGATGCTACTGGCAAGATTACATCCGGAATCCGTAGTGAAGGTGATCCTGTGCTTGAACGTTTTCGTGATGCTGATGGCTTGCTTCGCCAGGCGTTGGCAATCCATTGCCTCCCCCCTTCAGGTTTGCGCGACTGGCTCCACCCTCTTGCTGGGAATCGGACTGTTGGGGAATACCTTTCTGTTTGGCTGGTTCGATATGGGTGGAATCTGGGGAGTGGCCTTGTCAGCTTTACTGATTGCGGGAGGAATCAACATGTGCATGCCTTTCCTGACCATGGGTATGTTGCTGGCATACGCCTGGGCACTGGCATCATCAGTCAACGGTGCCTTGTCACCGACATTCCTGATTTATGCTATGTCAATACCGTGGAAAGTTTCCGTGTTGTCACTTTGCATGGTGGTTGCGTTGCGTTCGGGACAGAGCTTGATCAAACGACATGCCTCCGGAATATTGGACAGTCGATTTGGTCACCCATTTTTCAGAGCTCCAGAAACCCATTGGGTAGAAACCCCCGCAGTTGTGTTTGCTTGTCTGGTGACGCTTTTGTTCTCCTTCAGTCCAGAATATAGGGATGTGAATATCCAGACAATGACGCCATTCATTGCGGCCTTGACCCTGGGGTGGGTGGGATGGTTCCGACGACAGGGTGGTTACTACTGTGTTGCGATCGGATTGCTGTTTATTGGCAACCTCCATCTGGTTCGTAATTTCTTCGGCGAGAGTTTGCGATTATTCGGTCTTTCTGAACTGCACATTATTTGTCTCGGAATCGGTGTAAGCCTGGGGCAAATTGCGCTAGTAGGTCGATATATACGTGAGGAGAATGGAGGCGCACTGTTCAATCAATCTGGACTGGTGATGGCCGGACTCGTTCTGATGTTTTTGTCGGCCAACTATTTTATCCATCCGAATCTTGAGACCATAACGAATGGACGTTTTGCGTTCTCGGGCACGATGGCTCTTTTGACGGGATGGTATTTCAGGCGGGCGGCATTGCATCCGGGTTCGGGTGAAGCGGTTCATGTTGGCGTGTCGTATGGACTTTATCATTTCGGTGTTGCGTTCGCGATCTGGTGTGCGGCCTTGCTGCTTCCTTTTATGCGGAATCCCTCCATCACCCTCGTTGCCTTGGCAATTCCGGTGGTTTATTTCTACCTGCGGGCCGAGTTCGGTTTGAGGGTGGCAGATACTAGAGGTATCAGTTATCGCCATTCCGCGACGGTGATTGGATTCCTGATCCTGTCCTTATACGCATTTCGAGGTGCGTTTCAAATGCTGCTTTTTCCCGGTGTGCCGATCGACCTGAATCATTACCACAACAACGCGCCATTGGTTTTTGTGCTGGGGCTGGTTCTTATGCGATTACACGGGCTTGGTGGAACTGGCTGGCTTGCGTTTTATGGTGGTCTGGGAATGATGATTGGCAGTTATTTCCTGTTGACGTGGTATCCCGCCCTGAGTCCCTTCCGGAATTCACTGGCGGCTGCCTGGGCGGCAATCGGATTGGGATATTTCTGGTTTGCCGTGAGTGTGACTCGATCACCATTGCGCACATTGATTCAACAGATCGCGGCATTGGATGATCCCTCCTGGTTTTCAATCAGGCGTTCCTGGGGAGTGGTTTTATCGGTGGTGGTTCATGCGGCCGTGTTGCCCGCCATTCTAGGGTTTCGAAGTCACCCGGAAATGGTGGCATTGTTGTTAGTTGGCGCCGGCAGTCTGCTCATCGCACAGGGAGTGGCACGGAAATCTGTGACTTACTTTGCATTGGCAAGCGTGGAGTTATTGTTTGCTTTGCATGGAGACTTCTTTGTGGCGAGTTACCTGGCTAAAGACTATGTGGTGTGGGTCGTTCTGCTGATTTGGTTGGCAACTCTTGTCCTGCATGAATGGAAACCAGGCATGTTGCCGGTGTCCGCTATGGGGTATCTGGCGTCAGGTGCGGCTGCCTTGGCTATGATTCACGTTCTGTTTTACCATCACCCGACATCCGTCATAGGACTGTGGGTGGTTGCGCTCGGCGCTGTTTTAGCTGCGTTGAATCCGCAATTGACTCGGGAGGCAGGGAGCTGGGAGGAAAAAGGTTTTTCCGCCGCTCTGTTGTTTGTCCCCGTGTGGTTGATGTATTTCTGGTTGCTCCATTTTTCAGGTAACCTTGTCGAGACACGCACCCTGTTGTTGACCATTTTCACCCTGTTTGCAATGGGCAGTTTTGCCCGATGGTATCAAGTGCGACTTGCAGCAGGTTTCAATATTGGAGAGCGAAGGAGAACTCGGCTGTTCGATCAGACACTTTTCTGGTTGGAGGAATCCGGCTGGGGGATCTGTCTGGTTCTGAGTGTGATTTCCATGGGGTTGGCCGGGGTGGTTCAGCTCGCACATTACAGCAGTCCTTTCACCGGTTTTGAGCTAAGCGTAATCCTGGCGCTTTACGCTGGATTGACCGTCGCGTGGTATGATCTCAGTCGGAATAGTGATTCGTTATTGCCGGCATACTTGATGCAGGCTTGTGTGTTGGCTTTCTTCATAGCCGTGCGACGCTATTTGATGCTGGCGACCGGTTTCTGGAATTATGAATACGACGTATGGGCAGCTGTGGCGGTTTCCTATTGTCTGGCCGGGCTGAAACAGATGATCGATCTGCAGCCGAGAAAGACACACCTGCCAATGTTAAGCACTCTGGTGATCCTTCCTCTTGTTGCCTGTGGTTGGGTGATGATTCACAATCTGGGAACGGATGCAGCACTCATGGTCGTGGGGCTATATAGTCTGAAATTCGCCTTTATGGGAAAAGATGATCGGGAATCTCCTTACAATGCCATTGCCATTTTCGGGTTTGTAGCCTTTGTCATGATCAGCTTCTGGAGCAAATTGGAAATTCGTTATGTGCATGCCTATATACTGCCGGTTGGTAGTGCCATTCTAGTATTGCTGGCGCTTTTTGGACGCCATATCGAAGCGACGACGAAAAATCGAATACGATTTTCCACCTTGATAACCATGGTCGGGAGTTCAGGATACTATGCCTTGGTGGATCCTGATCTGGAGATTCTCTTCAATTTGATTCTGATTGCACTGTGTGTATTTTCGATGTTGTTCGGAAGTTTCTTTCGGATACGACTTTATCTGTCGATAGGATTCATTGGATTATTGGTGGATTTGGTTTCCATTGTAGCTAAGGTCATGGTTCACATGGAACGGAATTCACGTATGACCATGATCGGCAGTCTGGTGCTTTTAATCGGAGCTGGATTGGTGTTCGGGGCGATCTACTACAAGACACATCGCAAGATGCTGAATGTCCGGGTCAATGTTTTGAGACAGAAATTAGGGGCTTGGGAGTAGCGTTAATACAGGAAGGTGGATAAAACCACAGAGGACATGGAGAGCACAGAGAATGGAGAGAATTCTGTTGACCCAGCGTATTCGAGGATCCGGGATTGGAGGGTCTTGTGTTCTCCGAGTTTCAATTCTTTGGCTTATTTTGTGTAGTCCACATTCCTGACAGTCGAGCTTTCTAAGCGGTTCGGGCGCGCGCGGATGAGTTGGTGCGGTCAATCAATCCAACCAACCGAGCAAATCTGCAACACTGAAAACAATCAGTGACCCGGCTGCCACAAGGACGTATTGCCATAACTTTGCCCAAACGATTTTCATCGGGATGTTGCCATCTGTCCGTTGGTTAGTCGATTTTTATACGATTTTATCAGATGAATTCACCGGAATCTAACCATGATAGCAGGTTTCAGGTTCGTGTAAAGTTGTGTAAAACCTATTCGTCTGCAGTGGTGACATGTAAAACATGACACGGGGTTATGGTGAATGCGCAAAATATGGGTCGAGGTTGGTCTGAAATCAGCTATTCTACCCACCTTAAACGATATAGAGCCATTTTTCTTGTCCCCATTACGTCCTCCTCCTAGTATCAAAGATTATTATACCCAAATTGGAACGACTCACTCAGCCGCAACTAACAAACACACATATGAACCTCATGAAAATCAGACTGATTTCACTGGCTTTTAGGTCCTGTTCTTTGCGTCACCTTGAGTTTGGCGGAACCCAAAGTAACGACCGTGAAACTTCCCTACGGCGGCATTAGGCCTCAAGCAGCCATTGATGAGGCAGGGGTGGTTCATATTATTCAATCCGACTCAAAAGTTCGAGGCCAACTGGTATATGTAAAACACATGCCCGACCGGGGAGAGTTTTCCGAACCGGTCAATGTTCTTCGTAAAGCCAGCGAGATGGCTGCGGGTTATAATATGACAGTCAGCAAGGATGGACGCGTCCATGTATTGACACGGCCCAATCCGAAATACTCAAAATGGGCGTTGGGTGAGGAAAAATTCACTGCGATGTTTAAATCCAAGGCAAGATTCTTTGTTTTAAGGTATATGCTGCACTCCCGCCTGAATGACGATGGCTCCGCATTTGAAGACGAAATAAACATCGTTGGAGACACCATTGGGTTTGAAGGCGTTGGCGCCATTGCAGCGGATCCGAACGGACCGAATGTCTATGCCTTTTGGGCTGGCCAGATGGAGCCTGGACCTGAAATGGGACGTGTCATGTATATGGCCGTATCAAAGGACGAAGGTAAGAATTGGTCAATGCCAATAGAATTGGATATCGATATTGAAGGCAACTGCCGCTGTTGCCCGATCCAGGCGACCATGGATGCGGAAGGAGGCATATATCTTGTCCATCGAAATTCTGTAAAGACCTCGGCGACCTCCTGGGACAAGGACACATTCCTATTGGTCTCCAAAGATAGCGGGAAGACATGGAACAAAACGCGGATCCAGAAGTGGGAAAAATGTGGATGTCCGGGGGCGCCCTACTCAATGGCCAGTGGTCCGGAAGGCGTCTATTTTGGATTCAGTACACGCGGCATATCCTCATTCGCCAAGGCCGGCGATCCTCTGAAGATTATTCCTGCACCGAAGTCAGGTAAGACAAGCATGCGGCCGATGCTCGCCACGAACAAGAGTGGGGAAGTATTGTTCACCTGGGTAGAGATGCAGGATATCGCATGGCAGGTTTTTGACAAACATGGCAAAGCCATTGACAATGCTGCCGGGCGATTGGATGGGGCGGCCGCAAAATGGAGCCATCCTGCAGTCGTCGCCGTCAAGAGTGGTGATTTTCTGTTGTATCATGACGGAATCACACCTTCCAAGTGAGGATGCGGACAATAGGAAAGTTGGCCGGGTTTGAGGCATGTCGAACCATCTGAAACAGGTTTTTGTCAGTTACACCGCGAGCGTCATGATTTCCGCGTTCGTTTCCGGATGCGGTAACTCAAACTCGGATGTGAAAGTGGGTATTGAGCCCCTTTCAACCTTGACGGAAATTGCCAATGAAAAACCAGAGCCGGTTTCTCCAGTGAGGGTTCCAGAGAACCCAGCGGAACTCAAGTTGGCTGTCGAACGTGGACATTACGCTTTCCACACCTATGGTTGTTGGCATTGTCATGAGATCGGTGACGAAGAAGTCCCGGGAATGCGCAACGATGTCGCCATGGGACCTGACATGGCAGATGTCGGCAGTCGTCTCAACGCTGAGGAAATTCTTCAATCCATATTACGCCCCAACATCGCGATTGCCGAACCGAAGGAGAAGCATATGGTTGACGGTGTTTCCAGAATGCCGGAATTCGAGGACCCGCTGGCGAAAGATGACATCAATGATATCGTCCTGTTTTTAAGCCAATGCAAACTGCATGCCATCCCCGAGACGATGGTTGTCGAGGTAACCTCCGAAAACTATAATGAAATCGTTGAGAATTCCAATGGACTGGTATTACTGGATTTCTGGGCTGAATGGTGTTTTGCCTGCCTTGAAATCAGCCCAATCCTGGATGAAATTGCGCCTGAGTATCAAGATCGTATCAAATTCTGTAAGATTGAAGTGGACGAGAATCCCCTATTGGTTGAGAAGTTTGTCCCGGACGTTATGTTTCCCTGTCTCGTTATTGTGAAAGATGGCAAGGTGGTTGACAGAAAGTACGGTATGGGTGGCGCTCAGGATCCGAGGTTGTTTTTCAAAGACTGGTTTGCGAGTTTCTTGCCAAACCCGTAAAGGATAGTTTATGGGAGCAGGTCCAATCATTTGAAGGTCAAACCCACCCCGGTGTTCCGCCCCCCTTACTGAAAGGTGATATTTTTATGTAAAGTGGCATTCTCATTTTACAAAACCGATCACGGTTTTTTGGTGTCAGATAGGGATTCGTCAATTGGCCAAGGCGTGTGGCTTGTGCGCCATGGAAGGATCGGTATAGGTTTCCGGGTCCAGTTTTGGCAATTGAATGATGAAAGCGGTTCCCAGATCATGGTCTGTGTCTAATTTGATGGTGCCTTGATGAGTTTCTACCGCCATTTTGCAGAAAGCAAGGCCCAGACCGAAACCGGAACGAGTCTTTTGGGCTCTTTGGTCTGAGACCTGAAAATATTTGTCAAAAATCCGCCCTTTGAATTCGTTCGGAATACCAGGGTCATCGTCACTGAATCTAACGCAAAAACCTTCCACTTCGGTAGTCACTTCGATTTTCATGCGGGTCCGGGCATATTTCAGGGCATTAAACAGGAGGTTTTCGAATACCCTTATGAGTATGCCCTGATCACCTTGAAGCCAAATTGTATCTTTAGGGAAGATCACTTCCACCTGTAGGTTGTGATCTTCCACCAGGCTCAAATACTGAGAGAGTAACCCGTCAAGCACCATTCGGATATTGATCAATTGAAGGTTGAGATGCATTTTACCTGACTCGATTTTCGAAAGGTCCATAATGCTGTTGATCATGCGATTCAGTTGCCTGGTGGCCTTTTCTACGGTTGTCAGAGTATCCAACTGATCCTGGTTTAACCCGGATGCATTATCGAGTAGAAGGAGCTGGAGGTTGGATAGAATGCCGGACAGGGGACTTCGCAAATCATGAACGACCATGTGCATAAGGGCATCCCTTAACTGTTCGGCTTCTTTCGAGGCTTGATAACTCTGATCCAGTTCCTTTCGCAGTGTTTTTTCCTTATCGAAAAGCTCCTTTTCTTCGGGCAACTGTTGATTCTTGCTTTCAGGATTACTGAGCTGAAAGGCTTGATCAGGTAGTCATCTGCCCCGAGTTCAATTCCTTTAACCACGTCTGACTTTTCACCGAGTGCGCTGGTGACGATGACCGGCATCATGATATCTGGCGGGTTTTTCTGAATACAGGCCAGGGCCTCTTTTCCATCGACCGCCTCTATCACGTGATGTCCCAGTTGATCGATGAACCCTCTGAGAATCTCTCGATTGATTTTCTCGTCTTCAACGATGAGGATAGTCTTCAATCTATTTATGGGGAGAAATCGTTTTTCCTTTTACCCGTCCACGTGCCCTATCGAACGGAACTCGCTGAAACTTTAGTGATTTACTCGTCCGGACACGACGTTTCACAAGCCTTTTAATGGATTTTGCTCAATTCCTTGAATATTCCATTCGGTTTTTTATTGAGCATGATCCCGATTACCTTAGTCTATACCCCGTATTGGCACACAATGAATACATGATTACATCCTCCTGAGACGCAGTTTTTTTGCGTAACTCTTTGAAAAAGATCAAAATAATAATGAGATTCAAATCGACGATCCTTCTGCTGACGCTTACGGCTTTGGTAGCCTTTACCTTCAATGCTTCGGCACAAACCAAAATTGGTGTAATAAACCTCAAGAAAGTCTTTGATGAGTTTCATGAGACCTTGGACTACAACAAGAAACTGCAGGATCGGTCTGCGGAATTCAGTGAAAACAAGAAAGCTCAGGTTGAAAAATACAAGGCAGCCAATGAAGTTTTTCAAAAGCTGGCATTGAAGCTGAGGGATCCCGCTCTCTCTGAATCAGTAAAGAAAGAGGCTAAAAAATCCGCAGATGAACAATGGCTTGAAGTCAAACGTATTGAGCAGAACATGGCTCAGTTGGACCAGGTCGCCAATCAGAATCTGATGAATCAACGGGAACGATTTCGTGAAAAAATTCTGGTGAAGATCATGGAGGTCATTGATCGTCGGGCCAGGGAGCAGGGATTTGCGCTGCTTCACAATACTTCATCAGAAGATATTTTTCGAAACCCAGTCATTGTCTTTCAACAGAATTTGCCCGACTTGACGAAGGAAGTGCTTGCTGAGTTGAATGCGGGTCGCTGATGGTGGAGAGTGGATTATGAGGGAGGATGGGCGGAGATCCAGTCATCGAAATTCGACAATGAAACCCAAAGGCCCACTGAGGGTGGGCATCCTATTGGGGGCGGCTTTGCTGTTGGCTCAGGTTTCGGGTTTCGGGGCATTGAGCATCAAGAGCCACTACAGTCCTCTGAATAACGACCGCCCAAAACGCTCCAGTACAAAGTTTATCATTCTCCATACCACCGAAGGACCCGGCAAAGGATCTCTCCAGAAAGTCTACCGTCGAGGGGAAGCTCATTACCTGGTGGATATCGGTGGGAACATTTATCGGGTCATCCACCGAAGCCGCATTGCCTATCATGCCGGAACAAGCATGTGGAACAATCTCAAGAACTTGGACCGTTATTCGATTGGAATCGAAATTGTGGGATACCACGATCGCGTCCTGACGAACGCCCAATATAAAGCTGTCCGGGAACTTTTGAGGCAATTGCAGAAAATCTATACAATATCGGATGAGAAGGTTCTGACCCATTCCATGGTGGCCTATGGTCCGAGCAATCGGTGGCACAAGGGACCGCACCGAGGGCGAAAACGCTGTGCCATGTTCATGGGGAATGAATCAGTGCGCCGAAAACTGGGATTGACGCGGAAACCCGGCTACGATCCGGACATCAAGGCAGGGAGATTGATTCAGGCCGATCCTTATTTGGGAAAGGTCCTGTATGGTGGAGCTGGTTCCAAGGTGGCTTCATCCTCTTCCAGCCGTATTCCCAGTGCTGCTGGAGTCATTACCAAGAACCGATCCGCCTGGGACATTGCCAAACAGAAATACAAAAGCAACAACACCGTTTATGTTTTTCCCGGAGGGAAACGTCTCAAAGGAAATCAGATCCGGGATTGGACCTCCATTCCCTCGGGAACCCAGGTGATTCTTTAGGAGAGTGCTGTTTCGGTAGGCCAAGGAATCAGGCACCCCTGAAGCTGGGGGCGTCGACCCCGGATCATTGAAATCGGTATTCATTTCTTCCATATTCCGGCCTCGGCGCGGCCAGCTTCAGGGATATTGTATTAAAATACCTGCAAAAAATCTTTAACCGAATGGCAGTGCTGCACGCCCTACTTTTTCGGTTAAGGAATGATTCAAGTGGCTGGACAAATTGGGGCGCAGAGGATTAATCTGTGCTGGTATGATACCCTCTCTGGAATGCAATGAGTCTGAACAGCGTTTCTCAACGAGAAGTTCAGATAATCTGGAACGGCTTTTTTCCCTTAGAATGCCATTGATGCAATCGTTAGGGCTGGGATTGCTTCTTTTCAACCTGTGTTTTTCAAAGCCTCTCCAGGCTGCATCTGAAGGGCGTCCGGTTCGCCTGTTATTTCTGGGGCATGAAGGCACTCATCATCCTTCCGATGAATATTATCCAATTCTGGCCCGGGAACTCGGACCCGATGCGATCTATTTTGATTACACCACTGACGTATCCAAGGCGCTGGATCCGAAATATCTTTTTCAGTTCGACGGATTGGTTTTATACGCCAATCACGGTCAGATGACGGAGGGGCAGCTGCGCACACTGTTAAAGTATGTCGAAGAAGGCGGTGGATTCATTCCTCTGCATTGCGCCAGTGCCTGTTTTACCAATCAGCCTGACTTCATTCGGTTGGTTGGAGGACAGTTTCAGAGCCATGGCGGTGAGGTGTTCCGGGCTGCAATTCTTGATTCAGACCATCCGGCAATGAACGAGGTGGAATCTTTCAGCAGCTGGGATGAAACCTATGTTCATTCCAATCATAATGAAGAAGGTCGCACGGTCCTGATGGAGAGGGTGGATGCCCGAACCGGGCATCAGGAACCTTGGACCTGGATCAGGGAGCAGGGGAAGGGTCGGGTATTCTACACCGCTTCGGGCCATGATCGGCGCACCTGGGATCAGCCCGGTTTTCATCAACTGGTCAAATCGGGAATTCTATGGGCGGTAGGGGAGCGGGTGAGTGCTCTTCATGCACGTTTTTTGGCAACGCGACATCCGCTTGAATATGAACGTCGTGACAACATTGCCAATTATGAACGGCGTCCGCAACCCTTGGCTTATCAATTGCCACTAAGTCCCGAAGACAGCATGGATTACCTTCAGGCACCCATTGATTTTCGAATGGAACTCTTTGCCGCAGAGCCTCAAATTATTAATCCGATCTGTATGGCCTGGGATGAAAGAGGTCGCTTATGGGTTGCAGAAGCGGTCGATTATCCGAATGAACTCAAGGAGGGGCCGGGACGGGACTCCATCAAGATACTCGAAGATACGAATGGTGATGGCCGCTGTGATCGGGTCACGGTTTTTGCGGAAGGATTCAATATGCCGACTTCGCTGACTTTTGCGGACGGCGGAGTGATCGTTGCCCATGCCCCGGATTTTCTTTTTTTGAAAGACACGGATGGTGATGATCGCGCAGATGTCAGAAAGGTTCTTTTCACCGGGTGGAGTCAATCGGATACTCATGCCGGTCCCTCCAATCTCCGCTACGGGATCGATAATTGGATCTATGGAACCGTGGGTTATGCCGGCTTTCAGGGGGATGTCGGAGGGGAATCGCATAACTTTCGAATGGGCGTTTTTCGATTCCGATCTGACGGATCCAGTATTGAGTTTCTGCATCAGTTCAATAACAACACATGGGGTGTGGGTTTCAATGACGCCGGCGATGTATTCGGATCCACAGCAAACAACAATCCCAGCTTTTTTGGTGGAATACCGGTGTCGGCCTATGGCGACGGAGACGTCGGGCGATCGGCGAAAATGATCGCCCAATCCCGGACTTTTCATCCTATCACTCCCCAAATCCGGCAGGTGGATGCCTTCGGTAATTATACCGCGGGTTGTGGGCATTCGTTTGCGTCCTCCAATGGGTTTCCTGTGGATTATAGGGATCAGGTTGCCTTCATCAATGGACCCACAGGCAACTTGGTCGGTCGCTATCGGATTCAAAGGGAGGGTGCCGGATTTACCGCAAAGAACGGGTTTGCCTTTTTCGCCGGAGTGGATGAATGGTTCTCACCGGTCGCCGCCGAGGTCGGACCGGATGGCGCCCTCTGGGTGGCGGATTGGTACAATTTCATTATTCAGCACAATCCGACCCCGAATGTTCAACGAGGTGGTTATGATGCTGTTCGAGGCGCGGGCAACGCTCATATCAATCCCAACCGCGATCGTCAGCATGGACGGATATACCGGGTGATCTGGAACGAAGCCGATGATCCTTCGATTCGTTCTCTGGCAAAGGCAGACAGCGGAGAGTTGCTTCGGACCTTGAATCATGCCAATCGGTTCTGGAGAATCACGGCACAGCGCCTTTTAATGGAGAAACCCATTGCTGATATTCAATCGGATTTGGAAGATTTGGTATTTGAGGAATCGGTAGCGGCGATTCACGCGTTCTGGATTTTGAAAACTCAGGATGTCCTGGATTCCGAGAACCACCTGGGAGCTATGTTGAGTCGTTCCGCTTCCTTGAGACGGAATGCCGTCAAAGCACTTGGAACCGATGATGAGTCCGTGCGCTTGTTTTTCGATTCCTCGGTCATCGGTGATGAAGATCTTCTCACGCGTCTGGCTGCGTTCAACAAGCTGGCGGAGTTCCCAGGTGGCGATGCCGTTCGTCTTGCTGTCAGCGGCCTGCTGCGCGATTCGGTCAATCGAAGTGATGAGTGGCTGAGCGAAGCATTGAAGAACGCGGCCCGCCGTCATCATATTCAGGCATCCTTCAAGCTGGGGCCCAATTTGTTTTCGAATCCTTCCTTCGAATTGGCTGACAATGGAAAACCGGAAAATTGGAATACGCGTCATTATAGTGGGCAAGCCAGGCATGAATGGGATTCCAATGTTTCGCGAAGCGGAAAGCATTCTCTCCGGATATCGTCAGATGGCGGCGCGGACACCAGTTGGTATACGGATATAGAGGTGAAGCCCCATACAGAATACCGTCTGTCGACCTGGATCAAAACGGACAGTTTAAGTGGTGCCATGGGAGCGATGATGAATCTGCATGTCTGGCCTGATGGGAAAGCAGTCACCGGACAGGTCAAGGGAGATACCGATTGGAAAGAAGTGGTTTTCCAGTTCAATAGTGGAGAGCGAACAGGCTTGAGTATCAATTGTCTTTTTGGAGGCTGGGGGCGATCCCGTGGAACCGCATGGTATGATGATGTCCGATTGTCCGAAGTGCTTTATTCCGAGGGTTTTTCTGCGGAGATTACGGAAGGGGATGTCGCTCAAGGACGGGCCGTTTTTTATGAGCATGCCTTGGCATCCTGTATCCGCTGTCACCGAGTCGGTGATGAAGGCGGTCCTGTGGGGCCGGCGCTGGATGGTATTGCATCGAGAAAATCCAGGGACTACATTTACCAGAGTCTGATTCAACCGAATGCGGAGCTTGCTGAAGGGTTTCAGGGAGGTGTTTCTCCCATGCCACCCATGAATCTTCTACTCAATCCTCAGGAATTCGCCGACTTGATGGGATTCTTAATGACATTGAAGAATTAGTTTGCCCTGAACTGCGGTTCACCACCTTAATGATTGTCACCATGAAACGAATTCTATTGGTCCTACTGTTATCCGTTGTTTTCCAGCACGCTGAAGCGGAGCGTCCCAATGTCTTATTCCTTGCGATTGATGACTTGAATGACTGGGTGGGGCCGTTGAAAGGCCATCCTCAAGTTAAGACCCCTCACATGGATCGCCTCGCTGCTCGCGGAACTTTGTTTTCCAATGCGCATTGTCAATCTCCTCTGTGCAATGCGTCACGCACCAGTCTGCTGACGGGGCTTCGTCCGTCCACTACGGGTGTTTATGGATTGGCGCCCTGGTTTCGCACAATTGAACGATTTCGTGATCATG
>DUCD01000353.1:36330-40893 GCA_012959985.1 Verrucomicrobiales bacterium
CCTTTCGACGGGAAAGATTTTTCATGGGGGCTATCCTCCCCGGAAAGATCGGTCGAGAGAAATTCAGGAGTGGGGGCCAAGGGCGGGTGTCGGTGCCAAGCCTCCAGAGAAGTTGGTGGATACACCGGCGAAGCATCCACTGGTTGACTGGGGAACTTTTCCACATCGTGACGAGGACAAGGGGGACTGGAAGGTTGCCAGTTGGGCGGTGGAGCAGCTCAATGCCAAGCCTCAGGAGCCGTTCTTCCTTGCGACCGGATTTTTTCTGCCCCATGTTCCCTGTTATGCCACTCAAAAGTGGTTCGATCTTTACCCTGAATCTTCCTTGATTCTTCCCCCGATGATTCCAAATGACCGTGATGATACTCCCAGGTTTTCCTGGTACCTGCATTGGAAACTACCGGAGCCCAGATTGAAGTTTCTTCAGGAGGCGGATCAATGGAAGAACTTGGTTCGTTCCTATCTGGCCTCAATCAGTTTTGTCGACAGTCAGGTGGGGAGAGTTCTGGACGCCTTGGAGAACAATGGATTTCAGGAGGATACGATTATCGTACTTTGGTCGGATCATGGATTTCACCTCGGTGAAAAATTGATCACTGGGAAAAATACTCTCTGGGAACGATCTGCGCGGGTGCCACTCATGTTTGCAGGACCGGGCATTTCCGAAGGTGAAGTATGCACCAAGCCGGTTGAGTTGCTGGATATTTACCCCACCTTGATTGATTTGACTGGATTGCCGAAACGTTCCGGCTTGGAAGGGCATAGTCTTTTGCCGCAGTTAAAGGATTCAGAAGCGCCTCGCCCCTGGCCCGCTATCACCACTCATAATCATGACAATCATTCGGTGCGATCTGAGAATTGGAGATATATCCAGTATGCAGATGGTTCCGAGGAACTCTACAACCTGAAGAAGGATCCCAATGAATGGACCAATCTGGTCGGACGTCCTGAGCATGCCGCGATACAGAAGGAGTTGAAAGCATTCCTACCCAAGGTCAATGAAAAGCCCGCACCCGGTAGCCGCAGTCGAATCCTGACTTACAAGAACGGGCAGGCAAACTGGCAAACCGAGGATATCGATCCTACCGAACCGATTCCGGAGATATAAAGACTGGAATAAGTGAAACTAAAGGTAGGGTCTCGCTCTCCGCATATTCCTGACACCTACTCATTTTTCAATCTATTTTCCACACCCAGAAGGCGCGCTCTGAGAGCGAGGCCCTACCTTGGATCCGATCGGACAGTTCCATCTGGAAGGGTCGTATTGAAGAAGATCGCATTGTCCAGGATTGCTGCGGATAAATCTGCCTGGCTGAAATTGGCATCGGTCAGGTTGGCACCTGTCAGATCCGCGCGGTCCAGCAAGCTCAGGCTAAAGTCTGTTCCGGTGAGGTCGGCGTTTCTCAGGATGATTCCTCCCAGATCCGAAGAGCTCAGATTGGAATTCTTCAAATCGGCGCCGGACAGATCAATTGATTTCAAAGAGGATTCCGAAAGGTCGGTATTGAAAAGAATTATCCCTTGAGACGGTTGGTTCACCAGCTCGTGGATCAGTCGCTGCTTTGGATCAATTAAGGTGCTCTCATCTATTTGAGTTCTCTGGTAAATCACTCGGGCAAATAACGTTTCAGTAAAGAGAGTTCCCCGTAAGTTTGCATCGGAGAGGTCGGTATCGCTTAACGAGGCTTCCGACAAGTCGGCATTGCTGAGGTTCGCTCCGGAAAGGTTGACACTGCCCAGATCTGTAGAGGAGAGATTCGCTCCCTCAAGATTTGCATTGGAGAGATCCAGTTGAAACAGAATGGCGGTGCTGAGGTCCACTCCAGGTAGCTCTCGATCGGCACTCGGATCATTCACCAATTGCCAGATTTTTCTCCATTTCTCGCCCAGCAAGGTAGCGTCATTAATAATGGCTCCTCTAAGATCAATAAAATCCAATTGAGCATCTGAAAAAACGGCATCACTCAGGTCGGCACTGATGAAATCCGAGAAAGATAAATCGGATCCGGAGAAGTCAGTTCCCATTAGATTGGCTCCGATGAAACCGGAAGCGATAACTTCCGAATCGGACACATCCGAAAAGGAGAGGTCTGCACCCTGAAAATCAACGAAGGAAAGAAAAGACTCCTGGAGGCTGGAGAAACTGAGATTGGCACCCTGGAGAAATGCGTTATTGAAGTTGACTCCTTCCAGATCCCGGTTGGACAGGTCCCGATCAAAGAGCGGGAAATTGACAACATTCCAGACCAATGCCCATTTGTCGGGAAGGATGGTTGAGTCATCGATGAGGCTTTGAGTCAAATTCGTTCTTCTGAGGTTGGCTCCAGTGAAGTCTGCACCTGATAAATCAGCTTGAAATAGAATGGAATTAAATAGATCTGCGTCGGTGAGGTCTGCCCCATCGAGAAATGAAAAACTCAAATCCGTGTTGCTCATATCTGCTCCCCGGAGGTTGGTATTGCCGAGATCTGCTCCGACCAACAAAGCACCTTCGAAGTCTGTGTTTTCCAAGTTGCTTTCAAACAGAATAGCTCCCGAGAGATCCGCCTGGCGAATGTCAGTAGCGGATAGATCCGATGCCACCAGAAAAGCATTCACAAGATCCTCATTGATTAAATCACTTCCGGTGAATTGACCGTTGATGATTTCGTGGACGAGTCGCCATTTAGGCGCCAGCACGGTTGATTCAGAAATAAGGGTCTCTCGAAAATCAACAAAATCCAACACAGCCAGATTCAGGTTGGCATCGGTAAGGTCTGCAGCCATCAGGCTTCCCCCGAATAATAAAGCTCCCCTGAAGTTGGCTCCCGTCAAATCGGCGCCGGCAAGGCTGGCACCGGTGAGGTCTGTAGCGCTGAGGTTAGCACCTTTCAGGTCCGTTTCGGACAAGTCACGGTTTTGAATATCATGGTTGACGATCTCCCGGATCT
Source organism: Verrucomicrobiales bacterium (assembly GCA_012959985.1). GTDB lineage: Bacteria > Verrucomicrobiota > Verrucomicrobiia > Limisphaerales > DUCD01 > DUCD01. The sequence continues at coordinate 39,261 of DUCD01000353.1, forward strand.
GTCTCCATTTGTCGTCGATAATGGTCGTATCCGTAAGCACGACATCCCGGAGATAGGCTCCATTCAAGTCGGCACCTGTGAGATTCGCACCCGTGAAGTCAGCCCCCTTGAGGTCGGCAAAATTCAAATCGATACCCACCAAATCCAGTCCAACTGCTCCCTTATTGACGATTTCCCAGACTTGTCTCCACTTCGGATCCATTTGAGTTGCCTTGTCAATCAGCGTTCCTTTGAGAGTTGCCAGACTGAGTTCAGCAGTCAGTAGATCCGTGGATCGGAAGTCCGCTCCTTCAAGGTCTGTACCGAAGAACAGAGTGCCCGCAAGGTCGCTTCCCCTGAAGTCCGCATTTGCGGCAAAAGAGAATGACAGGTTAGCGTTGCCTAAATCAGCTTCCCGGAAATCGGCGTCTTCAAGCAGACTGTTTGATAGTAATGAGTTGTTGAAGTCCGCCCCTCGAAACGCCCCTGCCCGAAGATTCAATCCCGACAAATCCAATCCCGGTAGTCCGACCACCGCATTTATTCTGAAAAATATCCGGGAGTTGTTGATTCCGAATGATGTGCGAATGGATTCGGTTTCTGGGGCAATATCTTCGGCTTCAATTCTTTCCACAACGGCCCAGTTTTTCAGATCCCCACTGATTTCAATCTCAAAATCCGGAAGAATAAAATCTCCGGCCGGCACTGCATTGATGGCATTCCATTGCAGATTCACTTTGTCATCTGTTCGAGTGATCACCAACTTCAAGTCGGATTGGGCACGTGCCTGTTGAAGAGGCATTGCAACGATCGCCCATAACAGAATTATATTATGCCATGATCGATTTGGAATCATCATCGTGAAGAGTAAAGGATAGCGTAAGGAAATCAAGTCACTTGCCAGTAATCCTGTGAGTAAGGTTGCGATTGAAAATGCGGGGATCGGGCAAATTTTCACTTTGACCTGTAGCGTGCGCTGTCCCCAGCTCATTTTCAGTTGAACAGCGATCTTTTCGGCTGAGGACAGCCGACGCTACAGCAAATTACTCCCTGAAATTTTCATCGCACCAGAGTCGATGGGCATTACCTCCGTAAGCTTGTCAACTGTCTGTTAATAAAATACATTAATGAGCAACACGATTGGAATAGCCTGTTTCGGCTTTGGCGGCCGGATACCAGGCAATCAAAGCAATGACGACAGGGAAGCATATCATCGAAGACTCAGAGTCTGGCAAGTTCCTGAAATCGAACGCGAAGGGCACGGCGATTTTTTTTATCGGCGTGGGCAAACCACTGGAAGCAAGAGAATATCCCCTTCCAGTTGACTTGGAGCCGGAGGCTGTTTTGGTCAAAACAAGAATGGCGACCGTCTGCGCATCGGATATGCATAGTTGGAGGGGGCGTCGTCCATTTCCTACGCCCTCGATTTTGGGTCATGAAGGAGTTGGGACGGTTTTACGGATGGGAAAGGCAGTGGAAAAGGACACCGCGGGTCAAGTTCTGTCTGAAGGCGATCGTATCACCTGGACGATCATGGCGGCGTGCGGCCATTGCGTTTTTTGCCGAGTTCACAGTTTGCCCCAAAAGTGTCTTCAACTCTTTAAATATGGGCATTCGGTCAGCGATGTCTCGCCTTACTTCGTCGGTACCTTTG
>DUCD01000353.1:40922-52154 GCA_012959985.1 Verrucomicrobiales bacterium
TTATCTGAAACCGGGAACGGGTGTTTTCAGACTTCCCAAGGAGATTTCTGATGAAACGGCTTCGCCATTGATGTGTGCGGCCGCTACTGTTGCCGGTGGACTGGATAAAGCCGGAGTGGTCCCTGGAGATACGGTCGTGATACAGGGAGCCGGCATGCTGGGCCTGTATGCGGCAGCCTTTGCAAAAGCTCAGGGTGCGGGGCAGGTCATCATGATCGATGTCCTGGACAAACGCCTCCAGACAGCAAAACGATTTGGTGTGGATCATGTGCTCAACGCGGAAACCATGAAACCGGACACTCTGATCGAAGCGGTGAAAGATCGAACCGGCGGATTGGGCGCGGATCTATTAATTGAAGTCGCGGGTTTCGCCAAGGTGGTGGAGATCGGTGTGAAAATGTTGCGCAACGGAGGACGCTACCTCCTGCAGGGTGCTGTCTATCCCGACGACAAATTCACCTTGTGTTCGCACGATATCATCACGAAGTGTTTAAGTCTCTTCGGGCTTCATAATTACGATTCAAAACATCTGGGAATCGCCATGAACCTGATTCTTCGAAGCCAGAGTCAGTATCCCTACGCCGAACTGACGGGACCGCGGTTCCCCTTGACTCCGGAAGGTGTTACCAATGCGCTTCTGGCTTTGGAACGGAGAGAAGGAATTCGGCCGATCGTTGAGCCGGTTTCCAGCTATCTTTCAAAAACCGGTGGAAGTAGCTCATGTCATTAGTCAGTTTAGCTCCCATAACCGAAGCGGCACGGAAAGCAAATTATGCGGTGGGCGCATTCAACCCGGTCGATTACGCCTCGATGAAAGCGATTATCAGGGCGGCGGAAGAAGAAGACGCACCCGTGATTGTGCAGACTTCCGCCAAGACGGTTCGTTATCACGGTTATGAGGCGCTCGTGGTGTGGGTGAGAGAATTGGCGGAAAGGTCACCGGTACCGGTCGCTTTTCATCTGGACCATGGGAAAGAATTGGAGATGATTCAACATTGCATCGCTGCAGGGTGGACTTCGGTGATGATCGACGCATCGCACCTCTCCTTTGAAGAAAACCTGGCCATGTCCCGGAAGGTTACAACGATGGCAGAGTCGGCCGGTGTGGGAGTCGAAGCGGAGTTGGGGAAAATCGGCGGAGTCGAGGAAGAAATTGTGGTGGCGGAAGAAGAGGCTCATCTGGCGGATCCGGGAAAGGCGGAGATTTTTTGTCGGGAGCTTAATCTGGGAGTTTTTGCGCCCGCTATCGGCACGGCGCACGGAGTTTACCGGGGAGAACCCAAAATCGCGTTTGATTTGATTGAGGAAATCTATCGACGGACAGGTACTCCGCTTGCCCTCCATGGGGGAACGGGCCTATCCGATGAGACGATTCAACGTTGCATCAAACTGGGTTGCGCCAAAGTAAATATCTCAACGAATCTGAAACATCTCTTCATCGGTGGTTTTGCTGACTACCACCGTGAGAATCCTCAGGATTACGAACCTCTGAAGGTCCTGGCAGCCCAATTTGAATGCATGAAAAACCTTGTCCGAGAAAAGATTCGTCAGTTCGGTGCTTCCGGTAAAGGCCGCGCTCTGGAGACTTCCTTATGTGCGCTTTGATCTTCGATTGTGATGGCGTATTGGTCGATACCGAACGCGACGGACACCGTGTAGCCTTCAATAAGGCATTCGCTGATGCAGGATTGGAGATTGAGTGGAGTATCGCTACTTATGGTCAATTGCTTGCCGTCGCCGGTGGCATGGAACGGATGCGCCACTACTTCGACGAGCATGGCTGGCCTTCGGGAACCGAGGATCGCATTGATTTCATCAAGAATCTGCATGCGCGGAAAACAGACTTATTCATGCGCATTATCGAGTCGGGGGAGTTGCCCCTGCGCAGCGGGGTGGCTCGACTCATGGATGAAGCGATAAAGGCCCGTGTGAAACTGGCGGTGTGTTCAACTTCCAATGAACGGGCGGTGCATTCAGTCGTCGAGAAAATGCTCGGGAAAAATCGATATGCCGCCTTCGATGAAATTCTTGCCGGGGAGGTTGTCTCGGAAAAAAAACCGGATCCGGAGATCTATCATTTAGCTCTGGAACGGTTGAAGGTCAGGGCGGAGGACTGTGTGGTGATCGAAGACAGTCGGAATGGTCTCCTTGCGGCGAAAGGTGCCGGCATGCACTGCTTTGTCACCCCCAGTGCCTACACGGTTGACGAAAACTTTGCCGAAGCCGATCAAGTCGGTTCGGAATTGGGTGATCCTCCGGGTGATTGTGTCTCTTTTGACGAGCTGATTCGATGGACACTATGAATAAGTGGATGAAACACATCCGGGACGGTTTCACTCCCGAGAATTGGACGAAAAAAAACCATGACGAATGAAAACCGAAAGCCGGACGCCCACGCAAATCGTCCGGCAATAGACGGGCATGCGGCGATGGAAAAGGATTCCCGTTACGAACGCTGGCGCTGGACCGTTTTTGGAATCACCTGGCTGGCTTATGCCGGCTTCTATCTCACCAGAAAATCATGGTCCGTCGCTAAGGTCGGGATTCTTGATGATCCCAATATGGTTATCGGCAAAGCTGAAATGGGTCTTGTCGATGGTGCTTTTGGAATAGCCTATGCTCTCGGGCAATTTATCATGGGAATATGCGGAGATAGGTTCGGTCCTCGGATCGTTGTCCTCACCGGGATGTTCTTTTCTGTGGTCACCGCTGTTGCCATGGGTGCTTCCTCATCATTGATTGCCTTTGGGGCCATCTTCTTCATTCAAGGTCTCTGCCAGGCGTCCGGATGGGCGCCCTTAACTAAGAATGTCAGCTATTGGTTTTCCCGAAAAGAACGCGGTCGGATTTACGGATTCTGGGCGACCAATTACGCAGTGGGAGGAATGGTTGCCGGGGCGTTTGCAGGAGCCATGGCTGTGGTGTTCTCGAGTTGGCGTTTTGCTTTTTTCATGCCGGCAGCCGTCCTGGCGGTGGTATGGGTCTTGTTTCTTCTGCTGCAGAAGAATCGCCCCGAGGACATCGGGTTGCCATCGATCGAGGACTATCATGGAGAGGCCGTCGATGTTCTCGATTCGGAAGAGAAACCCGATGTTGAGCCGGATGGATCCTGGACGGTCATTGGTGAGGTGTTCAGGAATCCCATGATTCTGCTTCTGGGTGCGGTTTACTTTCTTCTGAAGCCGACGCGTTATGCTATCCTGTTCTGGGGGCCGGTGATGATCAGCGAGAGACTGGGAACCAATATTGGTGAGTCGGCGATCATCAGCGCGGTATTCGAATTGGCGGGGCCCTTAGGTGTCATCTTTGCGGGTTACGCTTCCGACAAGTGGTTCGGCACCCGGCGACTGCCTGCAGCCATTATCGGACTATTCTGTCTTTCGGTGATTTTGGTGATGTTTGAAAGCCTGACGGCTACCGGTGGAAAAGGGGTTATGGTATGTTTGCTGTTCGCCATTGGTTTCTTTCTATTTGGACCGGATGCACTGATCAGTTCGGTATCTGCAGTGGATTTCGGAACAAAGAAAGGTGCAGGATCCTCGGCCGGCTTAATTAATGGAATGGGTTCAACGGGCCAAATTCTGGGCCTCTCCCTGCCGGGGATCATTTCGGTGCGTTATGGTTGGGGTGTTCTCTTCTATTGCCTCGGGGCCTTTGTTCTTCTAGCAGCGCTTCTCCTCCTGCCCAAGTGGAACGCGATGCCCGGTGTGGTTTCGACCGGAAATCAATCATCAAAACCAACCGGGCAATCATCAGAAAAGTAACTATTATGAGCAAAATCAGCATGGTCATGTTCGATCTTTCTGGAACAACCGTTCACGATGACACCGGTGTGAGGGACTGCCTCTATAAAGCGGCCGTGGAATTCGATTTAAAGACCACTCAAGAAGAAATCCTCATGAACATGGGGACCAATAAGATTCACCTTTATCAATTCCTTATCGCCCGTTCTCAGGGAAAAAAGGTCGATATCGAGGATTTTGAAAAAGAAATCAATCCCGAGACGGAAGCGGAAGCGGTGAAGATTTTCGATCGATACTCGGAGATTATGATCGCTCACTACCGAAACGAAGTTCGCGAGGTCGAAGGCGCAGCGGATACGTTCAGATGGTGTCACGATCACGGTATCAAAGTCGCCACAGATACAGGATTTCACCGAGATGTCACCGAGGCGATCATGGACAGTCTGGGATGGGTTAAGGACGGCCTCGTTGACGTTTCCGTCGATGTTGAACATGTTCCCGGTGATCGCGGTCGACCCGCACCATTCATGATTTACCATGCGATGATGCAGTTGGACATTCAGAACATTCATGAAGTATTGAAAATTGGAGACACGCCCGCCGATATGCTGGAGGGTTACAATGCGGGATGCCGAGGTGTTGTCGGGGTACTCAGCGGCCCTCGACCGGTGGAGGCATGGGGAGGCTATTGGCACACACACGTCATTCCCAGCGTTCGGGAACTGCCGGACCTGATCGAATCGCAGTTCTCCTGAGCTCTGAATCGAACATTATGGAGATGACACAAGCATTGAAATTTCACACTTCAAAGGCGAGGTGTGGTATGGAAGCGTTCACCGCGATTGGGTCTGGCCATGGTTGTGGTGGACTTTCTATACTCTTTGTGGCAATACCGGGCTCTCACGCAAAAGGACGTGCGGCGCCTGTTCATGAACTAAAACGAGCGAACAACGCAGTGGAGGCAATGCCTAACGGCGCGCCTCACTTCGACGTTCTGCGGCACGAAACTGTTCCGACTCTGATGTTGATCAATAAACGCCCGTTTAGAAAGGTTAGACACTTATGGAATTCAGGTCTCTTTTTGCAGATACCGTTTCTTACTGGGAGCGGAAAAGAATTGTTTACAACGGAGTTCTCACTCTTCTGGTGTTTGCCTGTTGGGGGCCAGACCTTCTGTCAGGGGGGACAAGGCAATGGTTGGGGACGGCAGTCGTGTTGCTGATATTTGCTGCGATCGCGAATGCTCTTTACTGCATTGCATATCCAGTTGATCTCGCATTTCAAATGTCGCCGCTTAAGGCCGTCTGGCAACGCTATCGGTGGTTGTTGTTCACCGCAGGTCTGATTCTCGCCGTGACACTTGCTTTGTGGATCATGTTGGGCACTGGAATGGCCTGATATTGTTGTCACCAGCCGAGTGCCTGAATGCGACGCCAGAAGGCATCGATGCCTCTGCGGTGGGGGGCGACTCGTTTCGAAATAGACATGTATTTTGGTCTGTTGTGAAGATCATCTGACATTTCAGCCCCCTACAAATTTTGTTTGTGAGCAACCCTGCTACTCTGTCCGGCAGGTTTCTTCGATCTCATCGATAGTTTTGGGAATGGCCGGTCCCAGAAGGCGATATCCCTGATCGGCCACCAGGATATCATCTTCGATCCGAATGCCGCCAAAATCGAAGTAGGATTCCAATGCGGAGTAATTGACGAAATCCTTGCCTTTTCCGGCAGACTTCCAGAGTTCCGTCAGTCTGGGATTAAAGTAGATTCCGGGTTCGATGGTGATCACGTTGCCGGATTCCAGCGCTTTACCGAGTCTCAGATTTCGCCAACCGAAGTTCGGATTTCGCCGGACTAAATCGTTGTAACCCACGTAGTCTTCTCCCAGGGATTCCATATCGTGAACATCCAGGCCCATCATATGTCCGAGTCCACATGGAAAGAACAGGGTATGGATATCGGCTTCCACCGCTTCTTCCGGATTTCCCTTGATGATGCCAAGATTTGCAAGTCCTTCCAGAATCACTTTGCCCGCCAAGCGATGGATGGAGCGAAACTCCACACCGGGCTTAACTGCATTCATGGCGACTTCCAGGGCATGGAGCACGATGGTATATACCTCTCTCTGTTTGTCCGTGAATTTTCCGTTGACAGGGAAAGTCCGAGTGATGTCACCGGCGTAATGATTCGGTGATTCGGCACCGGAATCGTGAACCACCAGATCTCCGGCCTTCATTTGATTGTCATAACTGGGGTTGTGGAGAATTTCCCCATGAACTGTAAAGATGGTTTGAAACGAAGGACGACTGTTTAAGGATTTGTTCATTCCCTCCAGAAGCCCGACTGCCTCATATTCAAACATCTTCGGTCGAGAAATCTTCATTGCGGAGGTATGAATAACATTGGAAACCATTATGGCTTTTTCAATCTCTGCGATTTCTTCTTCCGTTTTATAGGAGCGCTGATTGATCACTGCCCGGGTCAGTGTTTCGGATGCCGGCAACGAATCGTTGTTGGTTTGGGTGTTTAATAAGCGACTCAACGTGGCTTTCTGATCGTGCCGGAATGTTGGAAGAAAATGAAGAATCCGTTTTCCAAGATGATCCTTTAAGTAGTCCTCAAGGCAGTCGAGTTTTCTGCAGTCCTCGATGCCGACCTGTTCTCCAAGAGCGGATAGATTTTGCTGAGGAACCGTCCAGATGACTGATTCTTCGTTCAAGTCATCACCAAATAGGATTTCACGGTTTTCGTCAATGTCGATGATCGTATTCAATCCCGGCCGGTTCAGTCCGAAGAAATATAGAAAGGAACTGTCCTGCCGAAACGGGTAGGTGTTGTGAGCAAAGTTGATGGGGCTTTCTTCCAGACCCAGCAACAGGATTAACCCGGAACCGACTTCTCGTTTCAGGCGTGATCGCCGTTCATTATAGGTTTTTTGAGAGAACATTTTTTTGGATATTGGATGAGCCAATAAAAAATGATGAAAGTCCTGCCTGTGTCAATAAAGAAAAGAAAGAGTGAAAAGGTGCAAACCATTATCATGCGTCCAATTCCAAGTCGCCGTCCGGGACACTGCAACAGGTCAGGCAATGATTCGGGGAGTAACGGAAGGATGGTTTGCGCGGATAGCACACCTTTCCGGTGACAATCCCGATTTGACAGGTGCCACAGGAACCGGAACGACAATCATTTGGGATCGACACACCCATTCTCTCGGCCAAATCAAGAATGAATCCGTCTTCATCAGAAAAAGCAGCTTCGATGCCCGTTTGTCTGAATTTGATTTTGGCAGGTCCGGCGCCCATTCGCGTCTTTTTGACAGGGCCGAATCGTTCCGTGAGAAGGTGCTCACTCGGAACACCCCAATCTTCAAGGTCATCCACCAACTGAGCCATCATCGCGTCGGGACCGCAAATGTAGAATTTGAAATGTTTGCTTGGCAGTAATTGTTTCAGTAATCCTATATCAATGCGTCCTTTTCCATAGACCTCAGGCTTGCTTTCCAGCCGGGTTGCGTCACCTTCCAAGGGACGAGAGTAGGAGGTGTAAAGGTGCAGGTTCTTATGGAGCTTAATTATTTCCCGGGCTTGTGGAAACAATACGCCTTGTTCACTAAGAATGTCTTCTTTACTATTTCTAATCCCGTAGAAGAACCACACTTCTCGTGCCGGATTTTCTTTCAAAATTGTATTAAACATACTAAGCACAGGAGTCACGCCAACGCCGCCTCCGATCAACACCACAGGCTCTATTCCCAGAGGTTCCAAATAAAACGAACCGTTCGGTGGCGCCACCAAGAGACATCCCTGCAGGAATTCACCTTCTTGAACCTTGATCTCTTGGTGAAGAAATGACGACCCTAACCCGGGAGGTACGTCGGGGCAATCCCTGGGCGGTTTCGCCAACTTGACGCTGATTCTCAAATACTTGCCGTTCACAGCATCGGATAGGCTATATCGTCTAACGATCGGCTCAGGTCGCCCCTCAATAGTGAATTGGAATTTTAAGTGTTGACCGGGGTGAAAAGGGGGAAGACCAAGTCGCTGATCTCTCGGCTGTAAATAAAACGAGCAAATACCGCTATCGCCATGGACAACTTTTCGGACCACATGGTAATACGCAAATCCTCGCCAGGTATGGCTCTCCTTCTCCATTGCCTGTCGGGTGCGCTGCACGTTTTGAATCCGCTCCGTCAGCCTTTTCCTTTCTTTGTCCTGCCTCGATCGCAAACTATGTTTTCGCCTAACCGCTTCGACGGTCTCCAGGTAGGCGATAAAGACGACTCCGGCAACGAAGGCCCAACCGAGGGCATACACGGGTCGGCTCCATGAATGCATCTCACTGGCCCAATATAAATCCATGTTTCAGACTTAAAACTTAATCTGCCATTCGCATCGCCCACCGTATCCGAGGTCGTCTAAAAGTGGATCGTCATAACCGGCGGCAAACGCGTCGACGGCAAAAATATAATGCTGTCCAAATGCCTTTTGGAAACGGGTCATCAATCCGTAGGAAGATTGGTCCCTATCTTCGAAGGCAAGTCTGCCTCCCGTCTCGATGATCAGATGGGTACGGTTTCGAGAACCGAAAAAATGTTGAATCCCGGTTGCAAATCCTAGGTTATTTCCCACATGATTGCCAAGTGGAGCTTGAAATCTTCCCAAACCAGGCGCGTCGTAAAGTATGCCGATCAATCCCAGCGGTCCGCCTACATCCGGATCTCTTCCCGCCGACGCGTAGTCATCAATGCCCCAAAAACTATTGAGGTAAAAAATGTCATGACTAGATAATATGGTTCGAGATAATTGGTGGGAAAACAGCCAACCGGAACTGACAGCGTCTGTCTCCCGTTGCAATGCCTGGCTAAGGTTTAAGCGAGTTGTCGAATTCCAATGCCCGAAGCGACGCGTCTGTCCCACACCGCCATAGACACCGTCACCGCCGCTCGACGGACCCCCATCGACATAAGCTATATCCAGCTCATAGGTGGATTTGAAATAGTCCGCGCCCATGTTCATTCCGAATATTTTAGCGTCGTCATCTGACCGGCCATCGTTGCGGTGCAACTCGTTCATGCCAAAGTAGCCCGTAAGGTGGGCCGCACTCGATCCAAATAAAAACATCGAAGATCGGGAAACCCCAATACTGTCAACAGAATCATTGAGGAGAATTCCCTCTTGAAAATTCAAAGGCTGCCGGCCAATCGCCAATCCTAGATCCCACTGACCTTTGTCGTGAGGATCCAGGAAGGGAAAAAGCTCGCCAATGTCTCCCTCAAAAAACAGGGTGCGAATCCGACCGTTCAGGGCGTTGGAACTCCCCTCGTCGCCGCCGCCGAATTGGTAACCGGAAAACTCACCGGAAGTGTCCAATGGGCGCACCTGTACCAAAATACGTTCCGTGGGGGTCAGATACAGATTGCCATAAAGATTTAAACGATTTGCCCACTCGGTGAATTCAGTGGGACCGTTGTTAAAAGATTGAACCGCGGTTCGAAATTCGCCGTATGGAATAAACACGGGCTGCCATACCGCGCCGGTTGGCAACTCTACCCCTTTAAAGATCTCCCCTTTTCCCAAGAAAGCGTTGCCTCCAAACAAGTTTTTCCGTTTCGGCAGCTCCAATCCGTCCTCATAGACGCCGGATTGTTTGCGTTCTAACAGGATCCGATTGCGCTCTCGGTTTTGGGGAAACACAAGATCTTCGATGATTTCGGACAAAGGCTTGGGGCGTTGAAGAAACTCTGCGCCGATTTCTTCATACGGAATTGCCCCAGGCCGTTTTCGTCTGATGGATTCTTGCCTGCCAGTGCCGCGACAGCGAACAGGGTGAACAGGATTCCCCACAGCCCGAGCCTGGGGACTTCCCGGCGACGGCCCCATACTACTGAGGTCCGACGTTTCCTTTCCGGAAGAAGCAGGGGCGGCAGACTAAAGGCTCTTTCAATCCCTTGTTTCAGCGCATGGGATCGCTCTGGCATTGTTTCAGTCATTGAATTCATCATCCACATCCAGATTCCCTTCCGGTAGGTTCGCTTCTTTATCTTTCGCCACCGGTTCCCCATCCACCGTATCCAATCCCATCGATCCGCTCAGTTCATGGAATGGAAAGGGGGCGTCGGGTGGTTCCATGATTTCTGCTTCGGACGGTGTCCAGTCTACCGAAAACCGCGGTGCCCACTCGACAGGCAATTCCACGGACTTGTCCCAAATGGTCAACGCGCCGCCACGCCGCTGTGTATCTTCTTCACCCGGAGTCATCGGGTGTCCGAAAACAACCCGTTTGGATACTTCACGGGCTGATAGATTATAATCAAATCCCAGGTCTGAAACCCTCTTGATTAAATTCACCGGGACCATTTGATAAATGAATTTTACATTGACGGCATACGGACGGGAGCCAGTCAACGCAGCCTTCTTTATGCGATACTCGGCCCATCGTCGGCCATTCGGTGGCAGAATGCGGGCATGTTTTCGAGCGCCAAATGGACGTGCAACAAGAATGGCAGGGCGGGGGTCCGGACGAATATAGGGCAAAGGGTCCACAGAGAAATTGACAGCTAAAATCTGCTCGCGCTCGCCTCCGCGATGGTTTCGCATAAGAAACTTCGATTGAAGATTGAACAGGTAAGAGTCCTCCAACCAATACTTATCCTCCTTCAATCGTTTTAGTCCGCTGTTTGTCTTCCACTCCGTTGATGCTAAATGCGGACCGGATTTTTCTGCATGCGCATGCACATAGGAAGAGTGCAGATCGCGCACGTCGCCGTTCGGATCTCGATCGCCGGACTCAAACAGTATCCGACCCTTTGCGTCGGTTACCGTGACATGAAGAAAGGCCAAACGTTCGGCGTCGAAGCCGGTGGGCACTCCGTGACCATCCGTACCGTTAACCACCTCGATTCTAAACGTCAGTCCACGTGGATCGTCACGCGTGACTTCAAAGCCGTGAATCCGAACACCGCGTCGTAGTAGCTGAACGCGTTGTGTCTGAATCAAGTTAAGCAACTTGAAGTTGTTATTGAGTTCGCTCAGCATGGTTTCACGGGCAATCGGATCGTTCCATGGCCAAGGAAGAGCCTGCTCCCGTTTCGGGTCGTCGATCATTGCTTTTTCGATGGCACTTTCGGGATTGCCCCATCCATCCTGATATCTGAATTCAATCAAATGCCGAAGACCAACGCGTTCGAACTTTCCGGAGGAAGGATCTACCCGTTCGAATTGCCACATCGTTTCGCGAAGATTACGTGAATGTGGAAAGATACCAGGATGAACGATCGAAAAATCCGGTCCGGCGAACATGTGATTGGTTCTTTTCCGCAAACGTGTCGCGAAGCCCCAGTTGCCACTCTCCTCAACCCCCTCTTCAGCCCATACATCGCCGCCGATACGTGCGCCCGGGCCGAGGGCATAGTTCTCACGGTTAAATCCCTCTTCATCGATCATCTTGCTGATAGTGGTCGCTATGGCTCCCGGCACTTTTCCCATATG
>DUCD01000353.1:52164-59812 GCA_012959985.1 Verrucomicrobiales bacterium
CCGCCAGTATTTTAAGCTGCGATCCACTGCTGCTCTTTTCGGGCAGCCGGGGAGTTTTTAAATTGAGAGAACGCCTCCTCCAACCGAAATCCGTCCAACAGATTAACATCATGACAGGACCCGCAGAAACCGGACCTCGAAATCGGATCAAATTTCTTAATCGTCGCGTGCAAATGCTTTTTTCCCTTTGGGCGTTCTCCTGTCGTCACGTCTACTTTTTGAATGTTCAGCTTATTCTTCAACGAAGCGACCTCCAAGGTCTCTCTCAAGATCGTGTCGCCGCTTGGACCGGACATGGGCGTGAATATATCGCCTTTAATAATGTGAGAACGACCGCTGATCTTTCCGTAATTATTGGCAACTCGGTGGCAAACCACACAGGTGATTCCTTCGATCGAGGCGGGGTGTCTTTTCAGATTGCTGGTGAATAAAGGTTCGCTGCGCTGCATGCCGACTTGTGTGTGACAGCGAATACAGAAATCTCCGTTGGTTCCCGCCGTGAGATCTACAATGGTCGCCTGCATGGTGTTGAACATTGGACTCATCTGAGAATAGGCATGCGCGGATACCGACCATTCCCGATAGTGGTCAGGATGACATTCTGAGCATGTGGCTGCGCTCGGAAACCGATCTTCCGATTCGAGAGCTTTCAGGAAGGTGAGATGCGCTTCCGAAGCAGACTTGTAGGTCTTCGGATTAAACACACTATTGTTTGGGACACTGTGGCCTGGTGGATGGTTAATCGGACTTGTGGTTGCTTCCCCGAAATCATCATCGGTCTCTCCGAAATCATCATCGGTCGCTTCAGAAGCAGAGGCAGTCGTTCCTAAGGCGGGATCTGCCCCCGCGCTGACTTCTTCAATCTGAACAGATTGACCGGCGCATGGGATGCATCCGACCACCGCGAACCACATCCACAATAGTGGGAACAAAGCGTGTGACGCGAGGCCTCTCGGTAGCCCACGGTGATCCATTCCTTCATTCGAGCGGGGTTCTGTTTTCGTTTGAAAAAAATCTTTCATTATGGCAATTGAGAATGCACATGGTAGTTGTGACACTGCAGGCACGAGTTTCCAGCGCGGTCCGGTTGATGACACGTTACACACGAAGTCTGATGATTCATCGGATTAAAATTGGATATCGCGTTATGGGGATTAGAATGATTCGGCAGCTCAGCGTTTAAAGGCCATGAATCGCCAAATGGAAAAGATTCACGGTAAATCGAAGACGGATTCAACTGATGACATTGGATGCAAAGAATAGCATTCACATGTTTTCCGTGGTCAAACCGAGTGAATCGCAGACTCTTGCCGGGTTGGCCATAAGCGGCGAACCAGTTGATGGTGACAACAGGGGGGCTTTCCTCGCGAGGCTTTATGTCAACCGTATGGCATTTTAGACACTTTCCCGAAGATGCTGACAACATTCCTTGCTTGAAATCGAAACTGTCTCTCAGAAGGGAGAGCGCGCTCCGTTGCGCTGATGGGTCTGAACTGTCGCTGGCTGTCGCTGCAATACTGTTCAACCATGCCATTAGGGTGGGATCTCCATGTCCTCGGGATCGGTAACTCAATGTGGGCGATTCATAAAACCAGCCGCCTGCCGTTTGCCAGTCACGGATTGAAGAAGGTTCGAACACTTGGTAGGTCTTCACAGGTGCCGTTCCATGTTTTAATTCCGGAAGTTTCGATGCGATTTCATTCTCGTCGCTTCCTATGGTCGGTTCGCCGAAATCATCGTCTGCGCCGAAGTCGTCATCTGCGCCGAAGTCGTCATCTGTACCGAAATTATCATCCTTTGTCTCTTGTGAAGGCGCTTGGTCGTCCGGTTGGTCAACCGTCCCCTCTGGCGACGAAGCTGGGATTGCCGCCGGAAACTCGCCGCGTTGATAAGTGGAAAACTCGGTTTCAAATCCTTGGGAGAATTCGATGTCATTTCGGGTCGAAGAGAACACGATCTCAAGGGCGCGTTCAGAGTTGCGGTCATTTAAAATGCCACCGCTCAGGAGCAAAAATTGTTCCATCATCGGCGCGCCGCTCCGATGCAAGGAATGATAAAGCTCTTTCATTCGCCATACAATCGTTTCGGCAGCCTGGATCTCGGCAAGGGAAGCGCCTTTTAAGTTTGCCAACAACCCATTGGAGTTCCGATCCAGGAGTTGAATCGCGCCGGCAGTCCGCTCCTCCTGTTCCAATAAATAACGAGTGAGCGCGGAGAGTGGAATCGTGGCCTGCTTGGGCCACAAACCAATGGAACGATTCGATGGAGCCAATCGAGCATTCAGGGTGTTAACATCCACAAGCGGGAAGTCTAATTCCGCGAGATCCCAGCGAATGCCTGGAAAAAGAAATTCCCGAACGCTGTCAATGCTCAATCCGGAAAACAAATGCCCCGCCTCAATCTCATCGCCAAACTGCCAGTCATTCTCGATCAGGCGGTCCAGCAGAACGCGAGGACCCTCTTGCCACAACTGGAATAAGAGGTCCTGGATTTCCGTTGCCGCAGCGTTGCCTTCCGACATGGATTGACTGGAGGCAGCCAGGTTCGGAAACGGTTTCATGCCGGTTTCATCGTCGGCGCGAAGCTCCGTCGCCCATTTTCGAACCTCGCCCCTCGTAGTAGCGGCCAGCAAAGGAGAAATACCGGCACTGAACTTCGGCCAACGTCCCGACACATCATATCCCTCGGGAATATTTGGCAATGAGAGAAAGGGAATGGGGTCGCCGCCCCTTACCGCACCGAGGTGACAGCCGGCGCAGGAATGGTTGAAACCTTTCAGCCGCATGTGTTCCCCTCGCTCGTCCGTCTCGTGGCATGCGTGACACGACCTTGCCTCAGACCACAAACCATCCGGCACGAATCCATCTGGCGCCAAATTCAAATTTTTCGGAAAGTGATTTGAATAATGTTCGCCGTGATCAAAAAAGATCTTGTTCCTCAGAGGATACGGATAGTGGGATTCCGCGAAGGTCGGATGCCCTTCCGAAAAACTCCGGAACGTTCGTTGATGGCAGATCTGACACTGCTGATTACTCAAGGCGGTTAGGTCCGAATCCGTTCCATGATGCTCCTGATGGCAAGTGGCGCAGGATAATTTGCCCTCTTGAGCCCGATGGGCCGTTGAGCCCGAACTGGCTAAAGTTACCAGGAGTGAACCCTGACTCGAAGCGGAATCCAATGGATCGGCCAATTGCGCCAGTGTGGTCGGATCAAGACCATGCGCATGGCCATCGAATTGACCGTTTTGACCGGCCACATTGGAGTGACAATGCAAACAGTTCATTCTCATCTGGCGTGCGCGTTGTTCCGCAACGGTTTCATTCACGCCGACACTGAGTGCAGGCTCCTGTTCGCCATGGCAATGGGCGCAATCCATGCCGTCAGACATATGCGAGGCCGTCAATGGGCCCGGGTTCACAAAATGATCGCGCGAAGATCGGCTTCCTCCGATCAAGATCATGAGCACGCCAATGGTAAAGGCCGTGGTACAAGCAATAACGATCCTGCGACGGGCGCGAAGAGATCGAAGAGGCCGACATTTGTCAAGCGGGCGGCAGCATTTCCCATCCAGACCTGGGCCAGGCTCGCACGGTCCTCCATAGAATAAGGGCCGAGTGCAACACCAACGGTCCTTGGATTTTTGAGGCAGACACTCGCTGTCACCGCGGCACCCTCCACGCTTACCCGGGCCCAAGGGACAGGCCCGGCCGTCGGGGGAGTGGCCACAAATCCAGACTAGATTCGGTCGATCGTAATGGGCCGAATCATGATGGAAATTCTGGAGGCGTTTTACCATCGATGTGTTCCTGAATCAGAGTCCGGAATAAATAAAAACAAGAAATCCGTGGACGAATCCCAGCACAATCAAACTGAAGCTCAGAGGAATATGGAGGAAAAGCCACCATTTGAGAAGACGTTGTGAAGCCTCCTGGAAATCCAGGTTTTCCTTCGTTCCGATCCACTCCACCAGCTCCTTTGCCAGTGATTTCTCTGCATCAGAAAGGTAGCGATGCCGCGCTTCCAGTTCGTTGTATAAAGAACGGGCGCCTCCTCGCTTCGGTCCCTTGAAGGACAAGCCGAAACTGGCCTTTTGTGCGAGGTAAGGCTGCACGTGCTGCAGGTAGAAATCGGGAATCGTCGAGGACCCGCAGCTCTCCTCAGCGCGAAGAACAAGCTCCTCCACCGCGTCCCGGATTTCCCGGCGATATCGCGGGATCCGTTCGTAAACCAGGGCTTCGCCTGAGCGTCGCATCATTCTCGGCAGCCAGCGTGTTAACCAAGCGCCAATAACCCCGCTGATGGAAACGATGATGAAAACCGCCGCCAGAATTTGCTCCAACCATCCGGTGGGCATCCTGAAATCGATATGCAGTAAAAACAAACCGACCGCAAACAAACCCATGTAAACATGAATCTGCAACCAGAGGGATGCTCGAACGAGGGGAAGAAAAGGGATTTTTTTCCGGGTATTGAAAAGCGCCAGAGAGACAATCAGCAAAAGCAGCACCACTCCCGACCATCGTGCCATGGGCAACAGGGCCGTCCTGGCCCATGAATGCACCGCAGCAGCGCCAAGCAGACACAATCCGACTGTGATCATTCCGGTCACACGGCGGTTCCATTTTGGAAGGGTCATCTTCTGAGCCATTGTTGAAGTTGATCCGGTTCCCTAAGATCAACGCGGATCAGCGCGTCATGGGGACAGGCATACTGACAAGCCGGGCCCGTTGGAATCGTTTCGCAAAGATCGCACTTCGTCGCTTTTTGAATCGGCGCATTCAAGGTCTTTTCGTCGCGCGAAGCATCGATCGACTTCCCGGGCATAACCAGATATCCGGATTCGTCGCGGATATCGACCATCTGGATGTTGTTATAAGGACAGTTGTTTGCACAGGTCGAGCAACCAATGCACGTCACATCATTGATGACGATAAGATCAAGGTTTTCGTCCCGGTGAATCGCTCCGGTCGGACATCCGATCATGCACACGGGATCGGCACAATGCATGCATGCATGGGTGAGCTGGATGCCGTCGGACTCGGATTCAGATCCGTGTCGAATAAAGCGGGGATTGTTGTCATGTGTCGTCGCACAGGCCCGCACGCAATCGTCGCATCCGGTGCAACGATTGCGGTCAATCAGCATCGCCGCGCTGCCGTTAATCGCCCGATTCTCCACCAGGAACTCTAATAGATTTCCATTGAATCCCATCTGGTCCTGCTCGCGATCCATTTGCGCCGCCCCCTTTTCCAGCTCTTCAATTTCGGCTGGATTGAGATTTGGAATCAGCAATGCCTCGACCACCGGCGTGGGGATGAACAAGGTGTTTACATAACTGACAGCACTTAGTGTGTGCCGGTAAGGCTGGAGGAGATTTTTTCCGGAATCTCCCTGGGCTCTGCTCTTCCAGTTGCAATAAATCTCCTGAAGGCCGTAACTTTGACCCTTTCCCATGTAAGAGATGGTTTTTTCGCCGTGGTTATAATGTCTGCGCACACGAACGAACCCCGATCTCACCAGCACCAGTCCGTTGGTCTGATCGCCCTGCCGGGTAATCACCGGCTCAATCTTCAACCTTTCGGCTCCCTTGACATCGGCAATTTCCTTAAAACTTCCCTGCCACTCAAAATCGCCGTAGGAATAAAAGTGAGTCTGTTGCGCCAGTGAGGACAACAAGGATCGGTCATGGTTTTTGTCCGAGAGATCTGTAGTCTGCTTCGACGAAGTGACATGGTTTAGATTTCGAGTGTATTGAGCCTCTTTGAGGTGCAATTCCAACGAATACTTCCGGTATCGTTGGTCGATCATTTCCCTCCAGGCG
This sequence comes from Verrucomicrobiales bacterium, assembly GCA_012959985.1. Taxonomy (GTDB): domain Bacteria; phylum Verrucomicrobiota; class Verrucomicrobiia; order Limisphaerales; family DUCD01; genus DUCD01. The sequence goes on from DUCD01000353.1 coordinate 57,986, forward strand.
GGAGCATAGCGACGAATATCACGCAAGCCCTGCCATCGAATCTCTAATAATTTGGTTCCCTTGACGCCTCCCAACACAGTCGCGGTACGAGGTGTGCGTCCCATCGCTGCGATTTCTCCGAAAACTTCGCCGGATAGTTCCGGGCTTCCCGAATGGAGTTCGCTGACCGCGCTTGGATCATAGGTGTCTGAATCGACTGGGGAGGATGAAGTCTTCAGCAGCAATTCCGGAAAATCCTGCAGATGCAGCCATCGCGAATCCACGCTTGCCGCTTCGGTGCGCTGAGACCGTGTCCTCATTTCAGGATAGGACCGAAAGCCGCCCAGGACACGCGCAAATCCACCGAAAAGATTCCGCCAACTTCGAACTTGGCGATGCCCAAGGGCATCGCCGGGCATTTCACACATGACGACATAGACGCCGCCCGATACGATGAAAAACGCCGAGTTGCCATAATCGCCTTTCCTCACGACGACCTCATCGCTCTGAAAACTTCGAAGGCGACAATCGTTTGCAAGGATCCCCAATAAAGGTGAATTCACAGGGAATTTATCCTTATCAGTGCTGAGCGAAGACAGCGATCCATTCAGAAGTGCCTGCGCAATCTGTTCGTTCATCTCGCATCCTTCCAACTCGTGGGCGTAGGGGACATCCCATCGACGAGGCCGCGGTAGGTGTGTCTTATTTGCCGCAATCCGGGCTTGTGCAGGTTCAAGATGGTCCATTGTCAGTTCGGCAAATCAGAACTTGCGTCAAGGTTGGAAAACGGGGCCACGTCCTTCGGTCGGAAGCATGCCATCAATGGCGCCGAAGCTGTGACCGTTGTGCTGACGACAGAAATCCTTGAGAGATGCACTGACGGAGTCGGCGGCGGCGGTTAAGGGGCCCACGTTGAAGAATTTCAGCAAGCCTGGTTTGTTTACGGCCGTGATCATCTGTTCAAGTTGTTCCGGGGCGTTCTCTGCCAGCGTTTTGACAATCGAGTTTAAGGCCGTGCGGGCTGTCTGTGTTGACCTGCCCATAAATTTCCCGTAGTCCGCCTTTTTCTTGGCCCGGGCCAAGCCACGTAAACTGTATTCAAGGTCAAGCGCCACGCCGGCGATATAGAGCATCCTACGGCGCTCAATCGGCGTGGCATCATTTGTTTTGCCGTTGCTCGCAAAAAAATTGTGCCGCACCATGCCCTCAAGCCAAGCCACTAACTCGAAGTCGGCGCTGCCGGCCGGATGCCCGCCGACATTGACCAGTTTTTCGTCAGTGACAATATGGCAGCTAAAGCAATTCTGCGCAATGGAGCAGTAGTCGTCGGGAGGTAACATGCCTGCTTCCACAGCCTTAGTGCGGGCGGCGGTCGTGTCGTTTCCGTCACGGCGATCCCCTGTGTTGTGAATATCCAACCAATGTTTGGCCCCTCCATGACAGGATTCGCAGCTAACGCCATCGATGACGCGGGAAGGAGCATTGCCTAACTTCTGCGCGGTGAAGTGACACTGCACACAGAGCTGGCTTGACCGAATGCGCGCCGCCGAAGCGATCCCCATCTTGCGGGCAATTTCACGTGCCTTGTCTTTGGTATGGAGATCCTTATTTTCGTAGTGCGGGGTGGCTCGCCAAGCACTGACCTCCGATTCATGACATTCGATGCACTTGCCGGCACCGACGACCCGTTCGTGCTGAAGGAATTTTTTAGATGCAATCTCATTCTGCCCGAAAACCACACTGGAAGACCAAGTGATGCAGCCACAAATAAAAAGAGCTTTTGCCAGATGATTCATGGCTTAAGATACTACTACTTTTGCCTCTGGTTTCAACCATGATCGACGTTTA
>DUCD01000353.1:59822-65244 GCA_012959985.1 Verrucomicrobiales bacterium
GAACATTTTTTTGGATAAGACTCTGGTTTGTGGATCTTGGATATCAATAATTCCTCAGCTTTGAACGCTGAACATCTAATATTCTCCCGGCGGGGTGTTTTGAATCAGGAAGCGGGTCATGGTTCCATAAACATGCAGGCTTGTGTTTTTTCCCTCTGAAATGCTGTGGCTTCGGTTCGGATAGGACATCATGGAAAACGGTTTATTGTGGTGAACCAGTTCATTGATCAGAGCTTCGGTATTTTGATAATGGCAGTTGTCATCTCCCGTGCCATGGAGGATCAGGAGATTGCCCTTTAATTGATGAGCGAAATTGATCGGAGAACCATCTCGAAAACCGTCGACGTTTTCATGTGGCAGTCCCATGTAACGTTCCTGGTAGATGCTGTCGTAAAACCTCTGATTGCTGATAAACGCAACGGCCATCGCGGTATGGTAGAGATCAGGATAACGGAACAGGGCATTCAGGCTCATGGATCCGCCGCCACTCCAGCCAGTGATCGCGATCCGGTCTGCATCCATGTAGGGTCTTTCCTTACCTAAAGCTTTGACAGCTGCCGCTTGGTCTGCAGAAGCTAAAATACCGATTTGTCGATAAACAATTTTTCTCCATTCTCTGCCACGCGGAGAAGGGGTTCCCCGGTTGTCGACGTTCATGATCAGGTAGCCTTTTTGAGCTAACATCTGATGCCAGAGAATTCGCTTTCCTGACCATCGGTCAACCGCTGTTGTGCCTGCGGGTTCTCCATAGACATAAAAGAGAACAGGGTATTTCCTGTCTGCATCAAAATCCGGTGGCTTGATGCACCAACCATCCAATTCAACTCCATCGCCGATATCGATGCGAAAAAATTCAGTTTCACCCAGTTTTAATCCGTCGAGTTTTTTGACTAACTCGTCGTTAGTCTCAAGGATTTTTGCAGAGAGATGTTTCGGAAGTTCCACCAGTTCCTGCATGGGAGGAGAAGTGAAACTGGAGTGCCGATGAATGGCCCATCTGCCATCCGGTGAGATCGAGTAGTTACTGGAACCCTCCAACGAATCGGGTGTGATCCGTGCAAGATTGGATCCATCCAGCCCAACCTTGAAAAGATATCGCTGAGTGGCGTTCTTCGGTGAGGCTGAAAAATACAGCAAACCCTGTTTTTCATCGAACCCGCTGATTTCTATAGCGTCGAAGGAATCATCTGTCAGCAGGGTCGATCGACTGCCTTTTCGAGCCACAGAATAAACTTGGCGCCAACCGGTCCTTTCGCTCAACCAAAGGAAATTGCGATCCTCGTTGAACCAGTGGAGATCATCCTGGAGGTCCAGCCAGGCGGCATCTGAATCCTCATGAATCGTTTTTGCCTGTCCGGACACCGGATCAACTTCCATGACTTTCACATGGTTTTGCAGGCGATTGAGTTGTTGCACGACTACGGCTGTAGGGTTTTCTACCCATTCCATGTATCCGATATAATTATTCCTGCTGTCACCCGGGATCTGCAGCCATCGGGTCGGGCCTCCCTCACAGTAGATGACCCCAACCTTCACTGATGGATTTGTTTCCCCGACCTTCGGGTATTTGATGGGTATCAGGCGGGGATAAAGCGATTCAGTATTGTTGATTAAATGGAAAGTCTGTATTCCGTCCGTGTTCAGTTGCCAGTAGGCGATGAATTGACTGTCCGGACTCCATCGGTATCCTTTGCGTAGACCGAATTCTTCTTCATAAACCCAGTCGAAAGTGCCATTGATGATATTCTCCGATTTCTTCTGTGTCAGGCGTTTGATTGTCCCCGTGCGGATATTCTGAACGTACAGATCGTTTTCATGAACATAGGCAACTTTCCTGCCGTTTGGGGAAAACGAGGCAAACATTAAGGTGGAAGGGATAACGTCTCCACCAATCTTTTTCAGTTCCCGGCTTGTGACATCCAGAATCCAATAGTCTCCACGCGTATTGTATCGCCAAACTTTTTTGGAATGGGTGAATACCAACATTTTGGATCGATCATCCGAGAATACAAATTCTTCGACATTCAATGGTTCGGTTTCTCCTGGAGGGATCAGGTGATATGATTCAACAAGAACAATTTCCTCTTCCGTAACCGGATTCACCTGCACCACCTGCATTCCCGAACCTTCCTTGTCCTTCTTGAGTCGAATCATCCAGGGCCCTTCATTGTTCCATTGATAGCTGCCAAAGCTTTTGGATGAAAATTCACTGGATGCGAAAATTTGGTTTAGAGTCAGAAGAGGTGAATCCGCGGAATCTTCCGATGCGGTAAGAGTTCCGGCCACCCACATTACAGTGGTGATGTCAATGAAATTTCGGAGTCTCGAAGAAAATCGTTTAATCATGAAAAACAGGGTTGAAGGCATTTCCAGATTATTCTTGAATTTCATAGGATTTGTCAATAACGGGTATGGTAGGGAGTGCTGTCCCAGTGCGCCGCGAATCGATACATCTCTGAAGTCCGGCGCGCTGAGCCGGAATCGTTGAAATAGGCATGCATTCTATCCATGATCCGGCCTCGGCGCGACCAGCTTCAGGAATGAAAGTCCTTAACCAAATGGCGGTGCAGCACTCTTTACCGAATTCGTCGCTTTTTTTCAAAGACCTTGAGACACTGGAATTGCTGACCACCTGAACCTAACTGATATGAGAATTACGAATATTGTAAGATCATCCATTCTACTTTTTCTGTCCGCATACCTTTCTGCCAACGGCCAGGGATCGTTCCAGGATTATGAACGTGCGGGCGGATTGAGAAAGCAATTCTCGGGCAAAGTCTTTAAGGACCGAGTCGAACCTCACTGGGATGAGAAGGGAGATGGGTTCTGGTATCGGAATTCAGTTGGGGAGGACAAATATGAATTCATTGCAGTGAATTGTTTAATGGGTTCCCGGGAACGAGCTTTCGATCATGACACATTGGCCAGCAGGCTTTCTGATGAATCCGGGCAATCCGTTTCACCACTCGGGTTACCGTTTAGTATCATTCGTTTGGACTCAGAATCTAAATCAATCGGATTTGATGCTTTCGGGAAAGTGTGGGATTTCAACCCGGAGTCCGGAGAATTGAAGACGTTTGGTAAGGTCATTGAAGATTCCGTTGAATCCGCTGATGGTGAGCGTGATCGTCGAAGAGGGCGGAGGGGAAGCAGGCAGCAGGGTTCCCGTTCCGAATCGAAATCACCTGATGGAATTTGGGAAGCGTTTTTCCGAAACCATAATTTTTTTCTACGCGAATCGGCGTCCGGTAAAGAGACACAGTTTTCTTTCGAAGGGAATTCTCAGGATGGTTACGGCGATCAAGTGTATTGGGCGCCGGATTCCAGTAAAGTGGTCGTATATAGGGTAAGCAAAGCCCAGGAACACAAAGTTTACTTGGTGGAATCCTCACCGGATGATCAGGTTCAACCGAAACTACAGGAGAGGGACTACTTGAAACCGGGGGATCAACTCGAAACCAGAAAACCCCACCTTTTTGATATCAAGAGACAAGTCGAAATCCCGATTTCAGAGGCGCTTTTCTCGAATCCATGGAGTAATCGAGGATTGCGTTGGGCCTCCGATTCGAGCCGATTTACTTTTACCTACAACCAGCGTGGACACCAGGTGCTTCGAATCATTGCTGTCGATGCCGCAACTGGACAAGCCGTTGCCTTAGTGGACGAATCCAGTGATACCTTCATCGATTATGCCTACAAACAGTTTACACATTATTTAAATGAAACCGGGGAAATCATTTGGATGTCGGAACGTAACGGCTGGAACCATCTTTATCTTTATGATTCTTCCTCGGGGAAGGTGAAAAACCAGATCACCCAGGGTGCTTGGGTGGTGCGTGGCGTGGATAAGGTGGACCAAGAAAATAGACTTATCTGGTTTCGCGCCGGAGGGGTTTATCCAGATCAGGATCCGTACTATATTCACTATGGTCGAATTCGGTTCGATGGTAGCGATTTAGCATGGTTGACTTCCGGAGATGGGACTCACGAACTTCACTATTCTTCGGATCGTCGGTTCTTTGTCGATTCCTACTCACGCGTGGATCTTGCGCCTACCCATGAGTTGCATGAAAGCGAAAATGGGGATTTGATCTGTGTCTTGGAAAAATCCGATGTCAGCAAATTGCTTGAGTCAGGCTGGCATGCCCCGGAGCGGTTCGTTGCTAAAGGTCGGGACGGAAAGACGGATATCTACGGAATTATTTTTCGTCCTACCCATTTTGATTCCGAAAAAAATTACCCAGTGGTTGAACATATTTACGCCGGTCCTCACGGATCGTATGTTCCGAAAAACTTTCGAGTGTATCATTCGTCACAGTATATTGCGGAACTTGGTTTCATCGTGGTGCGAATTGATGGAATGGGGACCTCCAACCGATCCAAGGCGTTTCATGATGTGTGTTGGAAAAATCTTAAGGATAGTGGTTTTCCAGACCGAACTCTCTGGATGCAGGCGGCCGCGTCAAAGTATTCTTTCATGGATCTCAGTCGAGTTGGAATATACGGTGGTTCAGCAGGAGGGCAGAGCACCATGAGTGCGCTGTTGCATTTTCCTGATTTCTATAAAGTGGGAGTGGCGGACTGTGGTTGTCATGACAACCGGATGGATAAAGTCTGGTGGAATGAACTCTGGATGGGTTGGCCGATCGGTCCGCATTATGCCGATAATTCAAACGTGACCCATGCCGGGAAGTTACAGGGGAAATTATTCCTGACGGTGGGTGAACTTGACCGAAATGTAGACCCGGCTTCCACCCTGCAGGTGGTCGATGCCTTGATCAAGGCAGGTAAGGATTTTGATTTTCTAATCGTGCCCGGGGCAGGTCACGGAGTTGGAGAAACCCCTTATATGGCACGTCGACGGGCGGATTATTTTGTCCGGCATCTCCTCAAAGTAGAACCGCGATGGGCAAGTATAGAGAGTCTGTCAGGGGTTACAGAAATTCCAATATCATTGACAGATAAATGGACATTGGATCCGTTTTATGAAAAGCATCTCGATGCTGAGGGATTGCCGATTCTTGCTTCAAGTAAAGTTGATGATCATGCTTTGCTGGAAGCACGTTATCTGATCAATCAAATGTTGAAAGGTCGGGAAGACATCCGTTCCGCATTAATCAAAAATCAATTTCGATTCACTGTGATGGCGTTCAATGAGTTCACCACCGACGTGCCGGAACATCGTGACTTGACTCCAAAGGATTTCTGGGATCGTCGGGCAAGGGGGCTCGGTCCAACGCGTAAGCGTCCATCGGTTTCCTGTGGTGAAGAAAATTTATTGAAATATCCGGGAGATCCTTATCATGCAGAAAACATTCTCGTTCACGAATTTGCCCATGCCATTCACGAGGGACTGAAATCGACGGATGCGGATTTCGATTCGACTCTGAAGTCGATCTATCAGTCCGCAATGGAGGCCGGT
>DUCD01000353.1:65267-65557 GCA_012959985.1 Verrucomicrobiales bacterium
ATCGTTCGGAATACTGGGCCGAATGTGTGCAATCCTATTTCGGGGATAATCGTGAAAATGATCATGATCACAATCATGTGAATACTCGGGAGGAGTTGAAGCAGTATGATCCAGAGGTGTTTCAATTGATTGATGCAACTTTCATAGGAAATTCCTGGCAATATATTGTGCCTTCAAAAAGAAAAACCCCGGCTCATCTGAAAGGTTATGATGCGAAATCAGCTCCTCGGTTTGTCTGGCCGGAACGGTTGCGGGACGCATTGATCAGGAATGAGGAATAAACTGGATAC
>DUCD01000353.1:65567-83568 GCA_012959985.1 Verrucomicrobiales bacterium
GCACGCTGAGGACTGCGAGCCCCACGGCCATTTGGTTAAGAAACTCAGTGCCCCTTGAAGCTGGCCGCGCTGAGGCCGGATCGTTGAAAATTGCATTCATTCTTACCATTATCCGGGGTCAGCGCCCCCAGCTTCAGGTGCGAAGGTCCTGAATTTCTGCGGAAAACCCTTAACCGAATGGCAGTGCAGCGAGCCCTACCTTAGTCGACTACTGGCGATCTGAGGGCCGGCGGACCCTGGAGGAAATCCGCGGTGCCTATTCTACTGCCCATTCAAATCCTCTGACGAGCAGATTCAGGAAGACAGGATCGCCGAAGGTTTCATCGGAATGGCCGTAGGTGGTGCCGAAGACTTTGGCTTTGCCGAAGGTGTTGATCCAGACAACCGGGTGCTCTTTCTGGGTTCGTTCACTGACTGAAACCGCAAGCGCCTTTGCGTTGGGCCAGAGTTTTTCGATGACATACAGTTCATCTTTTGGAGTGACCCAGTTGTCGGGGAAGTCATGCATGATCTCGTGCTCCTTGGCAACCGCCTTGACCTTGTATCGGCTTTTATGCTCATGTCGTCGACTGGTTACACCAAGGAATTTTTTCCAATCGTCAATGTCGGTTCCACGATAGGTATGCATGGCGCAATGGATCACAATGGCAGGAACGCCTTGGTAGTGTACCTGGGTGATTTTCCGGATGTAGTCAGGATCCGTGGTGCCTGCGAAGCACTCATTGTGAACTACCAAATCATAGCCATTTGCCCATTCCGGATCATCATAAAGATCAATCTTGGCCTTTGTGCCATTTCCTCCCTTATTGACCACGGTCCATTTGACATTGAGCTCCGCCGATATGGCTTCAGTCAGGGCTTTGGATTGCAACGGATAATTGTGACAGCAGCCTCCCGTGACCAATAATGCTCGGGTTTTCTTTCCATTCCGAGGAGTTGGATTTTCTTCCGCAGCGGATCCGTTGAATGGAGTCAACCATAATGAGTAAACCAACAACATCATGACCAAGGCGGATGAACGGATAGCACTAATTCGATTAAAAGAGATCGGATTCAACATGCCCATACTATAGGAGCAGGCAACCTCATCGTCAATCACATGCTAATGCAAAAAAACGCGCCCCTCCGAAAAGGTGCGCGCCGTCGGTCAAAACTCAGATTTCGACTATTGCCGTAACCGGTAAAAACGGTTTTCGCCGGACACCACATCCGCCGTGTGCGGACTGGAAGCTCTGTCCACATCCGTGAATGGCCCCGTCGCGGCGGGTGCCCATTGCAGAGTTCCTGCGCCGTTCCAGGTGATTGTGGCTTGGGTGCCTTCAATCGAAATACCGGTAAACTCCCCGACATCCCCTCCTGGCTGGACACGCAGTGGAACTTCAGTGTTGCCGCTTTCGTAATGGGCAAGAATTCGATCAGCGCTCAACGGCTCAGCAAAAACAGCAACCTCATCGATCACACCGTCGAAATAATAGGCGTCAGAGGGATGAGTAGGAGCAAAGGTTCCATTGATCTTGCCATCATGAAAAGCGCCATTGTTGGCGAAGGCTCCGAAGACGCCTGTGTTGTGGTTGCCGGTAATGCGTCCAATGCCGCCCATGGAACCAATGGCCTGGCCATTCACATAACCAGTGATGGTTCCTTCCAACCCAACCGAATCGCCATCCATCACGAACGCGATGTGATAGGTCGTGTTGACCTGGATAGTTGTTTTCACGAATGGCGCGTTCAAGCTCGGATCCCCCGGGGCACCGGGAGGATCGTTCCAAACCGACCCGGCGCTGTTATTCGATGCGATGAAATAAAGATCCGCCTCCGTGGGATTGGACGCCTGCGTTCCCAATAGGTAGATATTGATTCCTCGATTAACTCCACCTTGTTCCCAAAGGGTTGCGCGATCAGTAAACTGTTCGCCCGGGATGCCGATTCCCGATGTCGGCAACGAATGGGCGTTGAACCACAGTTCGATGGTTCGGTCCTCGATTGCCAAATTGTCGATCGCGTCGTGATCCGGTAGCACAACCAGATTAAAATTGTCTTTCGAAAACAAGGCCGCCGTTGTGGGGGCGCCAACCGCCAGGCGCTCCGCCCCTAAGTTCGGTGAGGCCTCGGAATTCAATGAGGTGTAAATGCCTTCCAGTTTCACGTTTACTTCCTCCACCGCCACGAGTCCTTCCGACTCACCCAATCCCCAATAGGCGATCGGCTCGTCCCGCAAGACCTCAATGATCCCCGTCGGAATGGTGAAATCGATATCGGTTGACCTGGTAAACACCGGATCACTCGCTTCCTGAAAGGAAATGCTGGCAGTGTGCTCACCTCCGGGAAACAGATCTCCATTGTCAAATGTCACGGTAGTGACCGCACCCTGTTTGACGATCTCCGGGCTCACTGATTCCCCATCAACCGTCATCGAGATGGAACCCTCCACAACGCCGATGGCTCCATCGGTTATTTCAAGTTCAATCACCGATCCAATTTTTTTATGTGGGAAAGTCAGCCCCGTAACCGACGGCAGGGAGGGTCCGGAACGGAAAGCTTTGATCGCATTTGGATTGGTGCTGTCATTGACTAAAATTTTCTCTCCGTCTTGAACCGAGAAGAATTCGATGCTGGCCCCATCGTCCGCTGCCCACCAGAGCAAGCGTGTTGGGTAGATGCCGGCTTGGTCTACGGCGATGTTGAAGATGGTGTCCGCCTCGGCGCGTCCGCCATCAAACTCGGCCAAGGTTGAGGCCAGCAAGTCGATGGTCGTCCTACCAATGCTCAATCGGAATCCGTCTTCGCTGTTGACGCCCAAAGTATGGAATCCAGCGTCGAGCTCGAGGTAAGTCAGGATTTCGGCCGCAACACCGTTGTCTGAAAACTTGGTTCCGGGAATGCCGGGGATCAATTCGTTCTGGAAACCATTAGCGAAATCAAAATTGTCGCCGGGAGGGTTGAAAGCCGACTGTTCCCAGTTGATCACGGATTCGACTTCCGAAGCGGCCGGGTTGGCCTCGTTCTCAAAAGCTTCGCCAGTGACTGGGTGAATACCGGACAGTTGAAGTTCTGCCCCGGCGAGGCTGTTGCCGTGCGCACTGAGATCGGCGTCGTCAGTAAGCTGAGTGACATTGACCAGAAAGCCCGGTTGATCTCGATCAACCCCCTCATTAGTGAAGTCAGGGCTTAATCTGGTGAATACTTCGTTTACGCGATAGGTCAATTCCACAGAAAAGCTCTCTCCGGATTCCACCGAGTAGCTGACTAGAACTGATTGTTCACTGCCGCTGTCCGGCAGGATGGAGTAGTCGTGGTGGATTGTCGTCACCCCGTCGGCCTTCGTTGACGATACCTCGACACCATTTCCGTTGATTTGAAATTCCACTGAATCCGTAACCACTGGACTGCCTTGATCGATTAATTCCACAGTGACACTCTCCACATTGCCCGTGAATCGGGTGATCTTCGCTTCGGCTGAACCGCCGCCCTCGGAGACGAAAGTATCCTTCTTGATCAAGGTGAGAATCGCCGATGCGTCATCGAGCGGACCAAACACCAAACCTCCATTGCCTTCCTGCTCCGTCGTGAGGGACACCACATCCCCCGACGACAAATCGTCCAACAGAAAAACCAAACTGCCCGATGAGGCGATATGCCCGCCGGTCTGCCGAATGTAATGCGCCTTCGTTTCCGCGCCCACCACGTTATCCCCGTTTACCAAAACCCGGATCTTTGGGTTGGCGCGCGCGCTTCCGCCTTCAATATTGTCGTTGTAGACCAATAGGTAACTGCCGTCCTTCCGCACGTTGATCTCATGGGAACCGCCTCGACCGTAAGTGGCACTGTCGATGGTTTCGTTGGCATCGTTCCAAATAAGTGGCGTTGCCGTCTCGAAATTAAATTCGAAAGCCTCGTCAAAGAGTGCCGAGGAAAAGAGGCCTTCCGAACCGTCCACTTTTTGAACGAAAATCGTCGCCTGCTTTCCGTCCTGAACCACGACCTCCCCGGCGATTGCGCGGAGGAAGGCGTCCACGGTCAAGGTCTGGCCCGGCGAAACGTCGCGCAACAGTCCGGACCAATGCAGCGACGAATTCGTGTGGGCATTGGAATTTCGAATGTAGCCCTGCTCCGCGATGGCGTTCAGCACAGGGGCTCCCCCCACAGCGATACGAATCGCGACCGATGCGCGGGCGACGCCGCTCGCCATCGGCACGTCGACGTAGACTAGATAATTGCCGCCGGACTCAAGGGTGATTTCATGGGAGCCGTCGCTGTGTCCGAATCCCGCATCCTTGCGCGTTGAGGTCCAGGCCAATTCGCGATCCGGTAGGTCCTCGGTTCGGTTCAGATCAGGACCTCCTGTCGTGCCCGTTGCCGTGCCGCTGAATACGGTTGCGGAATCATCGATACGTTCCACATAAAGGCTGGCCATTTCCAATACAGTCAAACCTGCCGGTTGCGCGATGCGATAGGTGCGCACTTCCAGTTCATCGCCCGCCGACAATCCGGTCAACAACGCCGCAAAATGCCCGGAACTCTCGGTAGCCCCACCTGCGTTCCGTAAGTAGGTCGATTGTCCTAATCCGCCGGATGCCGGAGATCCATTGACGTATAGCTCGAATGCGGAAGTGGCCCGTTGCACGGTGCCCTCGCCAAGATCGATGGGGGCAGTGAAGGCGACAAAAAAGTCACCGTCTTCCAGCAAGGTGAGCGTGGTTGGATTCACAAAACTATGGTCAAATTTTGAGGAATCGACCGAAGAAACCACGGTCCAACTAATTGCGGTAGGCTCGCTCACGGCCAAGTCGCTTGAGCCGGCAGCCAATGTGTTTCCTTGTAACCAGGCCGCGTTCTTAACGGCTCCGTAGCTGGATAAACCCGAGCCTAACACAAGGCCGACAACAACTGTTCCAATCCATAGTGATCTCTTCATAGCATAGAATTCGAGCATCACGTAACGGACAGACGACGTCACGACGACGCTTCGTAAAGTTGGTTCAGTGACAAACTGGGAGCCGTGGTTTCAATACTCAAGAAAAAACAGTATGTTTTTCTCCGAAAAGACCGCTTTACGGTAACATTTAGCGATTCAATCCAAAATCAGTTTATTTATCCAAAAGAAAACCTAGGGATTTCAAAAATCGGTCCATTTCGGAGACGGTTTTGTGATAATACTTTCCATCGGATTTGTTCAGATTGAAAAAGCCATGTGGCTGATCGGGGTATAGAAACAGCTCGCTCCGGCTTCCCACTTTTTCCATGTCCCTTTTGAATTTTTCACTGGTTTTCACCGGAATGAGCTTGTCATTGGTTCCCAGAAAGACGATGGCGGGTGCCATTCCCTTGCGGATATTGTGCATCGGTGAAATTTCCAGATAGCGATCCTTGACTCGTTCATAGCCATAACCTTCCGGTCCATTGTCGTAAACCGGGTTGAACAAAACCAGGGCGTTCGGGAGGGGGCTGACCGGTGAGTCGGAATCCGGATCCAAGCCGGGGATGGTGGCGGTTGCCGTGGCCACATGTCCACCTGCTGAGCCTCCGCCGGCAGCAATCTTATGTGAATCGATACCAAGGCGTTCGGCATTTTTTCGGATCCAACGGATCGCGCTTTTTCCGTCTTCCACACATTGGAAGGGAGTGGTTCCGTGGGTGCTTTTAATTCTGTATTCTGCCGACATTGCCACCATGCCCAAGTCCGCCAAGTGACGGCAATGGGGATAAAACTGATTCGGGTTGCCGCCGACCCAGCCGCCTCCGAAGAAGAATACAATGGCGGGGGTTTTAGGCTGCTTTTTTCCTGCAACCGGTTCGAAGATATGCATTTGCAATTCAACCTCTCCAACCTTTTTGTAAACCGCCATTCGATCCGGTTTGAAGTCTGTCCGTGTTTTTTGTTCTGCACCCTGCAGAGTGTTGCAAGTGGTTAGGGCCAGGACCGATGCCGCGATCACGGTGGCTCTTAAGTAGAGGGTAGGATTGTTTTTCATGAAAAGTATTCAAAAGTCTTGGATATTCCGTTATGAAAGAACCTTTTTGAGGTGGAGCAGCAGTAACCATAGGGCGGTGAATATTCGATTAGGTATCGGACAATCCACTGAGAAATCAGGAAGAATATATCAATCCATTCAATTTATGCGACAAAAATCAGACCGTTATCCACGCTGTAGTCAGGGTTTTTTCAGAGCTCCGTTCGTCCTCCTGCTTCTTTCCGGAGTTTTCATCTCACCCTATTCACAGGCTCAGGATTCATCCAGAATTGCGCCGGGATTTAAACTTGAAACCTTTGCCCGACCGCCGGAAGCAACCTATCCGGTTTCCGTAGCGGCTTCTCCTGAAGGAGCTGTATTTGTCAGCGTCGACCTCAACAGTTCCCTGGACCGGAAACCCGATCGAGGAAAGATCATTCGTTGTGAGGACACGGATGGGGACGGCGTTGCCGATCGCTACACGGATTTCGTTCCAAACATCGACAGTCCGCGAGGCCTTTGTTTTGTCGGCGAGACGCTTTATGTGGTGCATCCGCCTTTTCTGACTTCCTTCAAGGATTTGGACGGAGATGGTATCGCCGATGAAAGGGATACATTGATTACGGGATTGGGATTCGATCTTTCCTTCCGTGGCGCCGACCATACTTCCAATGGGGTGAGAATGGGAATCGATGGTTGGTTGTATTTGGCCATCGGGGATTACGGTTTTCTGAAAGCTGTTGCAAAAGACGGAAGCTCATTTCACCTGCATGGGGGCGGAGTCCTGCGGATTCGACCCGACGGCACAGAATTGGAACCCTACGCCCTCTATACCCGTAACATATACGATGTAGCCATGAGTCCAACTCTGGATCTCTTTTCCCGGGACAATACCAATGATGGAAAAGGGTGGGATACCCGGCTTCACCATTTCATCGCCTTTGCCAATCATGGGTATCCTCGACTTTACAAAAATTTTCCAAACGAGCACCTGCAACCATTGGCGGATTATGGAGGCGGATCAGGAACCGGCGCCTATTTTATGGATGAACCGGGATTTCCTGAGGCATTCAACGACAAGCTGTATACCTGTGATTTTACGACACAACATGTCTACGTTCACTCCGTGGAACGTCAAGAAGCCACCTTTCGTGCCGGGCAGGAATCGTTCTATGCCATCAAGGCGATTGATATGGATGTCGATGGTTCTTCTGCCATTTATGTCTGTGACTGGGTCAGGGGTGGTTATACCTACAAGAATCCATCCGTCGGCAGTATTTCCCGAATCACCTATCCCGGGTTGAAGCCCGCTGTCTATCCGAGCCTCAAGAAATCCGACAATCAGGAATTGCTGAAACATTTGATTTCGAATAGTGCTGTTCTGCGCATCAATGCCCAGCAGGAGATATTGAAACGTGGACCGGACCCGGTCTTCCGACGCGGTTTGGTTCAGGTGGTTTCCGATTCAAGCAATCTTCTTTATGGGAGAATAGCCGCCTTATTTACCTACAAACAATTGTACTGGGTGCATGCCCAAAACGATCTGTTGGCTTGGGTTGAAAATGACGACTTGCGTGAGTATGCCTTGAGAGCTTTGGCAGACCGTCAATCCGAAACAGCCTTGGTTCCCTCAGAACCCTTCGTTACCGGATTGAAGGATCCGAACCCACGGGTTCGGTTGCAATCCATCATTGGACTGGCACGCATGGATCGGGTTGAACATGCTTCAGCCATTCTCCCTCTTGCTGTGGATACCTCCGGTCCGTTGTCTGAAGATATTCAACAACGTTATCAAAACAACCGGGCGATTCCGCATATTGCCCTGAAGGCATTGGTCCACCTGAAAGCGTCAAAGGCCTGTCTGAATGCGCTGGCTGATCCCGGGCTTCAACAAACCGCCTTACGCTGCCTTCAGGAAATGCATTCTTCTCGTGTGGTTAACGGTTTGATCCGGAAGCTGAACAATGCGCAGAACCCAGAACTGAATGCGGGAATACTGAATGCCTTGTTTCGATTGTATCACGTGGACAAAAAATGGGATGCAAAGAAGTGGTGGACAACCCGACCGGACGACCGTGGGCCCTATTTCACTCCGATTCCCTGGGAGATGTCTCCGACTATTCATCGTGCAATAGAAGCAAACTTTGGTGAGGCTGATCCTTCTCACCACAGTGATTTATTTGTCTCCATGCGCCGGAACCGATTGGATCCCGAACAGTTCAATCTGGATGTGAATGTGGATGAGATTCAAACCCTCATTTCGGCGGCTAATCCCGGCAGCCTGTCTATTGATCCCCTGAAGAATGCCGCAGTATCCGGCAACCGTGCAATGGATTTTAAACTGGAGGCCTTTTTTGCACTTGGCAGAATTATTGGCGACGATTCGTTTCTAGCACAGTTGGAGGTTTTGTCGTTCTGGATTCAGAATGACTCGAGTCAACCGCAGGTTCATCGAGCAAAGCATGAGTTTGTTTTTTCACCGGAACATACTCGTCGATTGAAGACGCTCCATCAGTTTTCCGGACGTCTAAAAGGATATTCGAAACGGTTGGTATTGATGATCGCCATGAACCTGTCTCAATCGTTGATTGCTGAAGAAAGCGACAAGGAATTGGCACAAGCCATTATTAAAAAAAATCTGTCGGATCCTGAATTTATCCGAGCTGTTGGAGAATTAAAGCAGGTGGATTACCGGGAAAGAGTTGTTGAAGCGATTTCATCGGACCAGCATGAAACTGCTTTGGCAGCTAAAGAAACTCTCGAAATTCTGGATCAATATATCCGTTTAATGGAAGGTTCCAATAAAACATCAATGTCCGAATTGGGTCATGTGCAGGTTTCTGAAATTTTGATGAACCAAAAGGGGGACAGTCAATTGGGACTGCAGTTATTTGCACAGCAGGGTTGCATTGCTTGCCATACTGTCACTAAGAATCAACCGCAGAAAGGTCCTTTCCTGGGTGACGCGGGAAGCAAATGGAAGCGTGAGGATCTGATTCAATCTATTCTGCAACCCAGCGCCGTGGTGGCGCAGGGATTTCAGAGTCAATGGTTTGAAACCAAGGATGATGATATTCACGAGGGATTTGTCACGGCCGTAGTGGACGGTGTCATTGAACTCCGCGATGCTGCCGGAAGAATATTGTTTTTGAAGGAATCGGATATCATTGACCGGGGAGTAAGAGAGGAGTCCATGATGCCCGAGGGATTGGGAGCCAATTTAAATGCCTTCGAGTTTGCCTCGCTCCTGGATTATTTACAGTCACTGAAATAGGTGTAGCAAGGGCGTGCTGTCCCAGCGCGCCGCAGAAAACACCGGGGAGGGCGTGCTGACTACCGGTCGGTTAAGGCTTTTCTGTACACTAGCTAAGGCCGTCGAGCCTGAAGCTGGCCGCGCTGAGGCCGGAAACTGGGAGAAATGGATGTGAATTTCAATGATCCGGGGTCGGCGCCCCCAGCTTCAGGTGACTGTCTCTTTGAATCAAAAGGCACAGCTTCAGGGACTGTTTCCCTTAGTCAAATGGCATTGGGGCATACTGGCCCACCGCGGAGCAAGTCTGCCGGTGGAAGAGATTGGTAATGAGATTTGTTAACTAAAATTAATTTAACGGCGCGCTGGGGTAGCACGCCTTACCCAATGATGTTGAATTATCAGAAAAAATGGATGAGTTCGATTATGTCTCGATGTAGACGTATAGTATTTTCGTTGGCTGTCATGTGCTTTGTTCATTCATTGCCTGCACAGAGGTCGGCGGGATATATATTGGACCGCGATTGGTTGATACAGTCCGGGGGATTTCGAGCGCAAGTCAGCGTGTCTGATGATGGGAAGGAGCTGGTTTTGGAGAACGGTCTGGTGCGTCGGGTGTTTCGTTTGGAGCCTAACGCTGCCACAGTTGCCTTGGATAATTTGATGACCGGGACTTCACTATTGCGTGCGGTCAAACCGGAAGCAAGCGTCCGGATTAACGGAGAATCTTATTCTATTGGAGGATTGTCCGGGCAACCTAATCACGCTTACCTCGCTCAGGAATGGTTGGATATCCTCAGTTCAGATTCCGGTTCATTTCAGTTTGTCGATTATCACACTGGCGTTCCTGTAGAGCGTTTTCCATGGAAACGGAATCGTTATCATGCGCCGGATGCTCAGTGGCCGCCAGCCGGAGTATCTCTTCGATTGGATTTCAAACCGAATGACTCTGACAGTGGGGAGGTGGAAGGTGTCAAGGTATCGGTTCATTATGAACTTTACGACGGGATTCCCGCATTCAGTAAATGGCTTACTGTTGAGAATGCAGGCAATCGTGAGATTAATCTGGACTCATTCACCAGTGAGATTCTTGCGATCGTCCCCTACGAAGATCCGGTTGAATTCCGGGAAGGTGTGCCCATTGCTCCTCCGGAACTGCATGTGGAGACTGATTATGCCTTCGGTGGCTTTTCGGTTAAAAACAGCATTCGTCATTCGGTTCATTGGATTCCCGATCCGGAATGGAATACCCAGGTGAACTATCTAAAGAAGAATCCCTGCCTTCTGGAGATCAAGCCAACATTGGGGCCGGATCAATCCGTTTCTCCCGGAGAGATCTTTACATCTTTCCGGACGTTTGAATTGGTATACGATTCAACAGAGCGTGAACGCAAGGGGTTGGCACTGCGAAAACTCTACCGAACCATTGCTCCCTGGGTTACGGAAAATCCCTTGATCCTTCATGTCGTCAGTTCAAATCCCGAGGTGGTTCGCCATGCGATTGACCAAGCAGAAGAATGCGGTTTTGAGATGGTCAGTCTGAGCTTTGGAAGCGGACTGAACATGGAGAATGAGAACTCAGATAATTATGAGAAGTTCCGAATCCTGAATGACTATGCGGCCGCAAAGGGGATTCACCTGGGTGGTTATTCCCTTCTATCGAGTCGCCGCATCAAACCGGATTCCGACAACATTGTGAATCCCGAAACCGGAAAACCCGGCGGGCAGACCCATGGATTCTGCCCGGCACTGGCCTCGGAGTGGGGGCAGGATTATTTCAGAAAATTGAAATTATTCTTTTCGCAAACCGGGTTCCGTCAGTTTACCCATGATGGTTCGTATCCAGGGGATTTCGATGCCGCCGCCCGCCTTCCTTTACAAAAGGGATTGAATGATTCTCAATGGGTGCAATGGAAAATTATCACGGAGTTTTACCAATGGTTACGGGCTCAAGGAGTCTATATCCGGGTGCCTGATTACTATTTTCTCAGTGGCGCGAATGAAAGCGGCATGGGATACCGAGAGGTCAACTGGTCTCTGCCACGACTCCAGCAACAGATTCATACTCGCCAGAATATTTACGACGGAACCTGGCAGAAAACACCGAGTATGGGGTGGATGTTTGTTCCCTTAACCCAATATCACGGCGGAGGTGCAGCGGCCACCATTGAACCATTGGATCAGCACTTGGAACATTATGAGATAATGATGGCATCCAATTGGGGAGCCGGCGTGCAGGCCGTGTATCGAGGGCATCGCCTCTTTGATACTGATCGAACCAGAAATCGGGTTAAAGAGTGGGTTGATTGGTATCGGACCTATCGAGGTATTCTGGAGTCAGACATTATTCATTCGGCTTCGCGCAGGGCGGACGGTCGGGGGGTGGATTGGTTTTTTCATGCAAATCCAAAATTGAAGGACAAGGGAATGCTGGTGGCATATAATGCGACAACCGAAGAATTGGAGAAGGACCTGAAGATCAATCTCTACTATACCGGTCTAAAAGAAACAGCGAACTTTTCCGGAAGGGACGGGAAGATTTCTCGGTTGAAAATAGATCCTCAGGGAAGAATCCAACTCAGGATTTTGATTCCACCGAAAGGTGTGGAGTGGTTTGTGTTTCGTTGAAGTCAGTGCTTGCGAAAAATGTAGTGTGCGATGTTTCGGTGTATGTATAGTGTTATGCAGTTGATTTTTCTTTTCGTCTGGCTCCAAGGGGCGTTTTTACTACAGGCGCAGAAAACCCTGTTGACTATCGAACCGACGGAAAGCTACCCGCGCAACTCTGAGGGCGATCTGATTGAGCTCGAGGATGGTAGGCTTGTCCTTGTTTACACTCGCTTTACCGGCGGTTCCTCGGATCACGCGGCTGCCGATCTGGCGATGCGGTCATCTGATGATGGTGGTAAAACTTGGAGTGATGACAAGATCGTTGTTCGTCGCGAAGGTGGTAGTAATGTCATGTCTGTATCGCTTCTACGTTTGTCCGATAGACGGATTGCGCTATTCTATTTGAGCAAACGGTCACTTGAGGATTGTCGGCCAATGCTAAGGATTTCCACTGATGAGTGCAGGTCGTTTGGTGAAGCCACCCTGTGCATCCCGGAGAAGCAAGGCTACTACGTACTGAACAACGATCGCGCATTACAACTGGAGAGCGGACGGCTGATCCTTCCGGTAGCTTTGCATAACGAACCGGGACAGGAAAAGCCCGATTGGGCTGGCCGTGTGATGTGTTACTTTTCTGACGATGTAGGAAAAACATGGAGAAAGAGTCTAACGACATTGACCGGACGATTACCCAATGGGAGTCGGTTTACGATTCAGGAACCTGGAATCGTGCAGCTAAATGCCAGTCGTTTGATGATGTACTGTCGCACCGACATGGGTAGTCAGTATGTCACCTATTCGACAGACGAGGGTGATACCTGGTCTGAGCTAGCCCCGTCAAGTTTGGTATCACCCGTATCGCCGGCAACAATCGAACGAATCCCCAAAAGCAAACAATTGCTCTGCGTGTGGAACGACCACTCGGGCACTCATTCTTTTCCTGTCGGCAAACGCTCACCTCAATGCATCTCGATCAGTTCTGATGAAGGTAAGACATGGGCGCGATCCCTTGTAATTGAAGCTGATCCCGAGGGATGGTACTGCTATACAGCCATGACGTTCCTGAAGGGGCGTGTGCTGTTGGCTTACTGCGCGGGTGACAAAAAGGTTGGCGGATTGAATCGACTCAAAGTGGTCTCGTTACCAATGGAACTGTTGTCTGATATGACCGGGATACGTGCGCCGCAATCCGCAAATACCAAATTATAAGAATATCGCCGCCTTGGTTTAGGAGAGGTGTTTGGTAATCCCAAATAGAAAATGCCATGGTCGATAGATTCTTAATCGATTCAATACATAAAACCTGAAGCTGGGGGCGTCGACCCCGGGTTATTGAAATCTGCACGGATTATTTTTCCATGTTCCGGCCTCAGCGCGGCCAGCTTCAGGTGGGGCCTCAGCGCAGCCAGCTTCAGGTGCGATCTTAAAAAGTGTGGAAAACCCACAACCGAAGGGCAATGATCCACTCCTTCCCATTTTTTATTTCACTGAATCTTGATACTCTGGAAAACATTCTATTGCAGGGCGAGGGGTAAGAATCCAGTTGTTGCCATTTTTGATTTGAATCTTCCCCTGACTAATTCTTGTAGAGATTCCAACTAATCCAAGTGAGTGAAGGTAGAGTTTGTCGAACAATCTGTTTTTAGTTTTTCCAGAAAGTTTTTTTCCGGCTGGCTGATGAGGTATTTTAAAGTGAATGATCTCTCTGAGGAATCGGGCTATTTCATTCGCCGCTTCTTTCTGGTTGTGGGTGTTTTTGATTCGGGCAATCAGGCATTCCCATAATTGGTGTGTAGTAAAACCTGTCAGCGATTTGAAGGTTTTATCATTCGAAGGGAGTTCGGTGTCTTTTCCGAATGGGTGGGTTACTGCATCAACTTCCCATTGCGAATTCAATACTCTCTGGTTCCAGTCGGTTCTGCGCAAATGTTGAATGATGGGTGTTAGATTTCTTCCCGGTTTTCTTTGCGTTTTTGCCAGTGTGATAAGCGTATCTTTCTGATCTGGTGGAACCGATAAGTTGGCGGCGATGTGAATCTTTAAGCGATTCAAATGAGCTTGCTGCAACCACAGGAGGTAAACAAAGGATGAAAGAATGATGAAGATCCAAATCAGGAGGTGTCGTGAGGGTCGGCATTCTCCAATCCAATACCGGAAAACCAGGATCAGTAAGCTGATCGGAAGGATACAAAGAATCAATGATGAGAAGCTCAACCAATGGTTGGGTGACCTGATATCGACCGGGGGTTGGTGCTCAGCATAAGAAGAAACAAATTCCAGTGCGGTTTTGAATGCCACGTTTTTGTTTGGAAATAGGTGGTGATCATGTTCGGCTAGAATTAGGATGCGGGTGTTGCGTCCCTTCCGGAGTTGTTGTTTGGCGAACTGTCCTACAGATTCAACTGGAATCACAGTATCCCTCGATCCATGTATCAATAAAAGTGGACAGCTGAGGTTGACCACTTGGGTTTGATTGTTTTGATCCTCGTTCTCGTTCTCGCTCTCGTCCGATTTCGATTTCGATTTCCACCCAGGGATACTTGCTGAGATTCCTACCAAGGCCTCAGGGTAGTAGGCTTTTTCGGTGTTCAGGCAGGAAACGAGTTTTTCAAAACCAAGGCTGAGTCCGATCCAAACTGAAGAAAGGGTTTTTACTGGAGAGTGGTTTGTAAGGTGCTCCGATAAGGCCGTTAATTCTCTCTGGAATTCTGAACTGTCCTGGGTTGAGTATTCAAAACTCACGGCAGCAAATCCATGATCAGCTGCCATTCTCAAAAATGTGCCATCGTAATCCAGAAGGTCATTGGAACCGTGTGCATAAATCAGCAGATTTTTTGAATCAGTCGGGTTTCGGAAGACCATGATCCCTTTTATTCGTTTTCCAGTCGGTGAGATGAAATGGAAATTCCACCGTTTATAGGGATCGGTTAGAACCGATACAGTCAAGCTGATCACGGAGACAATGAAAACTCCGATAAAACTCCGAAGTCTAATATCCTTGATGCCGATATTCATCCTTCAATCCGGTTGTCGAGGTCTTGAGTCGAGTCCAGTCCGGGTTTGTGGGACGGTTGGAAACAGGCAATGTATCCCAGTTTCGGGATCTTTCATCTTCGAGTCGCCATCGCTCCACATGTCCATCGGCGAAGTTGAGATTGAATCCGTTTGAGTGGCGGTCGGTTGGCATGTCGATCAATCCCACTTTCCCGATCATATCGACTCCGAACCAACCATCATCGATGCTGTCATGGTCTTCATCTATCATCACCCATAACTGTGAAGGGGGAGGATGAATCAAGTCGCTCTGTTTTTTCATGATCCTGTAATGGTCCTGTCCAGCAACCGGGTAACCGCCTATCCAACCATTCATGGTGTAGCTTCTGACTCTTCGTCGTTCCTGCGTTCGACTTTTGTCTGCAGAACAGCGGTAGATTCCTGCAGACCGGTTGTAGGGAAACAGAGTTCCCTGTCGGATTCCATTCGGGTTAATGGCATCCGGTACAGTTCGGTTTAACTGGGGGAACAAACCTTCCTGTGAATTCATGCTGCCGAGCACCCATGCGTGTTTATTGACTTTTCCCGGGATGCGCCCGTCCCTGAAGAAGAAAGATTCAGCAAGACTCCCAGCATGATCGTCGGTATACATCTGCCACGAATGAACCAATTGTTTCAAGGAGTTTGCACAGACCACGGTGCGGGTTTTACTTTTCGCTGCAAAGATCCCCGTTAGCATCAGACTACTTAATACACTGATCACGGAAACCACGGTGAGGAGTTCGATCAAGGTGAAACCTTTTTTGATCAAACCGGAGTCTTCATTAATCCTTAGTTTCATAGGCGCTGATATCTGATGATTTAATCCATGCGGTTCGAACCCCCAGGGAGGTCATGGCCTTCACCTGCTGAAAGTCAGAATGGTTTTTCAACCTTGTTTGTCGACCGGTCATGACAAGGACCTGATCATCCGTCAGCCAGGCGATCGGATTGGTCTCATTCTGATCCCATGGGGTTTTCAGCAAGACGGTCCGGTTAGGGAAAACATTTTCAATTCTTCCCATAGAATTCTTTTCAATAATCTTGATGGAGTCCTCGGAAATCCAGGCATCCCAGTGGTACTGGCCTTGTTCAAGGCCCGGCGGCGTGTTCTCTGAATTTGTCACGTAGATCAGGTAGTGACCCTTCAGGAAGTCGTAAGTAATGAACTCTTCGCCCGGCAATGCTTTGGCGAGGATGGGTGACGGGTCTTCGGGTAATGTCTTGATTCGTGCTGCTTCCAAACAGAGTAATCGTTGATGGTTCGGTTTTCTTCCTAGCCGGGAAAGCAGTTCTGTCCAGTTCCACCATGCACCCGGAGAGTAGCGTCCACTGGCTCCGCCCCAGAAGCGAGGGCTGCTCTCTGGAAATTCATTGCAGGTTACGCCGGGGATCTGGTTTTTCCCAATAAGGTGCTCACGATCCATTGGTATATCATGCCTCTCTGCAATGGATCCAATCACGTCTATCAGGGAATTCATCATGGGTTCTGTTTGCCATGCAAGATTACCGAAACGGTTTTCAGCATGATCCGGATTGGCATACCCTTCCACCGCGATTCCAATACTTCTGAGATTATAATCAAGGTTGCCGGTGTGATAGGCAGTATCCGCTTCGGATACGAATTGCAGGACGTCACCCGACTGGGAAATTAGGTAATGTCCACTTATGGATTGAGATGTTTTCCAGAGATGAATGGCATCCTCGATCGGGTGTTCTGTAGTAAATAGAACGATGCGATCGATGGATGTGTTTCGTCGTCCTGGCTCGAAAGCTCCTTTCTGTACAGGGATAACTTGAGTTACTTTGGGATATCCGCCCCGGTGATTGTTCCAGAACAGATACAGGCCAAAGGCAATGATTCCGGAAAATATGAAGAGATTTGTGGAGAATGGTTGTTTCAATTTCATGTTTCCAATATTCACCTAACCCGGGTGAGGAATCCGTTATTCCTCCTCCGCCTCCTTAATTCAAAGCGCCGACTCCGTCGCACGCATTGCAAACCCTGCCGGTACGTCAGGGCGTCTTGGTTTAGCGCGTAAGGGTCTTGGAGTGCGGAGACCGATGTCACCGCATTCCCTTCGCGCGATCATTCCAGGTCCGTCGGTTTCGATCTGACAGCTCTGATTCCTCACGGAATGGCAATACATCTCACACTCCCATCGGTTCGTGGGAATCCATGCGCCTTCTCAACAGGCTGAATGCAGACCACAGATGTCCTGCTTGAAATGATGAGTGATTACTACCTCCTTGCCGATTACTCGGCTTGATCTATCGAGTGAAATTCAAACGAGATGAATTGTCAATCGGATATTCTTGGTTTTACTCTTCGATACAATAGAGTGCCGACCATGAACGCAGAAAAAGTTGGTTGCCGACTACGGCGGGGGACGCATCGATCTGGACGCCCAGTTTATTCACGGCCAGTATTTTCAACTCCCCATCGTATTTTAGAACGGCTGTTGTTCCCTGACGATCCACTAGGTAGACTTTATCATTGGCGACAATCGGTGAAGCATAAACTTCCCGTAATCCATGCAATCGTTCGGCTTCGATCAAAGGCTTTCCGGTGTCCAGATCGAGAACCGTCACGAGAGCTGTCCGCTGTTTAGTCAGAAATATTTTGTTGCCTACAATGACAGGTGAGGCGACGTAAGGCGTGTTTTGATTATAGATCCAGCGGATTCGATCCGTTCCTGAAATGTCCCCGCGGGCATCGACCGGTATGGCGTAAACGATGGACTTTCGGTAGCCGCTGATGCAGAGAATTGTGTCCTTATAACGAAGCGGTGAGGGGATGGCATTAACACTGAGTTCTCCGCATTCCCAAACCACTTCGCCTGAATTCAAAAAGTAGCTGCGGGCGCGATGGGTTCCATTGACAATCAGTTGGGTGCGGTCGGCATGAGTTGTAATCAGCGGGGTTGACCAGTTGCTGGGCTCATCCCGTTCCACTTTCCATTGGATGTCGCCGGTTTTTGGATTCAGGCTGTAAAGGTAGGATTGGTCTTCCTGGTCCCATGGCAGAATCAGGTGGTCTTTGTGGATGACTAGGGTGGAGGCTTCACCCCAGCCTAGTCTTGTTCTCATTTTACCTACTTCCTTATGCCAAAGGGGTGCGCCGTCGAGATTGTAGCAGTAGATTCAACGGGAGCCG
>DUCD01000354.1:0-4972 GCA_012959985.1 Verrucomicrobiales bacterium
GCCTTGATCTCCAGCCCGATTTCCACGAGGATCTCGAAGGGCATGCTGACGATGGCTTGTTCACCGATTCTTACCGCCTGGATGAGAACGGGCTCGGTTTCAGGGTGGTCAGGGCCGGGGCCTCTCCAGCGATCGCGACACCTTCCACCTGAGCTGGACCTTCGGGGAAACAGACGTGTTGATCGATCCGGGGGGCGACGTGAATTCGCTCCAGTTCTTGGTCGAGCTGCGGTAGCTGCGGGTGCTGATGGCGTTTTCCTGGAAACACATCCGCAACCTGATCAGGCTCTGAGTGATGGCCCCAACATGATTCCACTGGACGAAATTGCCGTCCTATTGAAAAATCTTTGCGAAATTCATCGCTTGATCCGATAGTTGCCAAGACATGTCATACAATTTTGAACAGGCAAGATCCCGTATGGGAGTGAGATATCACTTCATCGGAATGATACTTCTGTTGGGGTTTGCTTTTTCATTTAATTCATCGGCACAAATTACAGGAATAGGCTTCCGGGTCCCTTCCTATCGTCCGGATGATACCCTTCAGTCTGTCCTCATCGGCAAAAAAGTACAGCAAATGAAGGATGGACGAATGAAACTGACTGGAGTGGAGAATATTATATATGAGGAAGACGGAGAGACCCCGGACTTAGTCCTTGAATCGGTAGAGTGTATTTACGATAAAGTGAATAAAGCAGCGTTTTCCTCTGAATCGATCAAGGTTTTCAAAAAAGATGGAAGTGCGGTCATCAAGGGGCTTGGATTTCGGCTGCGTCTGGATGATTCCAGTCTGGTCATTTCAAATAAGGTAGATACATTGATCCGGAAGAAGGCTGATTTAGTCGAGGGTGAATCCGAGCTTCCTGGCGGTGAGAAAAACAGCCCGAAGCTGGGGGATCCAAACACCTTGGAAATTCATTCCGGGCGTTTCATTTATGCCGCACTCTCTGATTCAGCCGTCTTTCGCCAAAACGTCAACATCATCGATCCTCAAGGAATGAATATCCAATGTGGAGTGCTTCAAGTTCCTCTACAGGTTGATGCGCAAGGCAATCGGGTGATCGAGGCGGATATTGACGTAAGAATCAGAATTCAGGATGAAAATAGAGGTCTTCTGGAATCGACTGCAGAGAAAGCGATTTTTCTATTTGAGTCCGGTCAGGTTTCGCGAGTGGAATTGACAGGGAGTCCCTCTTTCACGACCGATGAATATAAGGGAAGTGGAAGTCGAATGCTGCTGGAACCTGCAAAGAATTCTCTTCATGTCATTGGTGACGGAATTTTGAAAGTGGATCGTCGTAGATTCGGTCGTTCAACTATAGTTGGGGAGGGGTCTCCGGATTTAGGTAATGCAGTCATCGAGATAAGATCGGATGAATACCGTTTTCAGGAAAACAAGGGAGTATTTTCAGGGAATATACAGCTGATCGATCCGGAATGGACGATGACCTGCGGTGATGTGGAAATTGAATTGGATTCGGCGCAACGCCAATTCAACCGTCTCATTGCTCGAAATAAGGTGGAGCTGATTGCTCAAAACCTACAGGCGGATCAACAGGGGACCGTTCTAGGGAATCGCGCGGATTATTACCTTCTGGACGGTCAATACATCATGGATATTACTGAGAATCCCACATGGAATACAGATAAAAGGAATGGTCAAGGAGACTTGATTCGTTTGGATCCAGCAAATAAGCGTATTACCGTCCTCGGGAATGCCGTTATGTATAGTGTGGTTGATGATAACTATTTAAAGCCCGCGAATACGACTTCAACTTTGGAGCCTGTTGCAACAAAAACAGCCGAATCGTCTTCTGAAAAACAGTTGGAGATTCACTCAGATCAGTATTTTTATCAGGAAGGCCTTGCCGAGTTCTCAGGAAAAGTTTATGCGGATCTTTCTGAAATGCAGATTCGTTGCGGGAAAATGGTGATTGTTCCCCCTGAATCGGATCATGCTTCAGAAAAACTTACGGCTTCAGAAAACGTATTCCTCGAACTGAAAAAACAGGCTGTTTTTGCTGCAGGTGCCAAGGCGGTTTATACGGCATCTGATCAAAATATTCGTTTAAGCGGAAACCCGGTTCTGAAAACTCCGGACTTAACCATTCCCCGGGCAGAAACTCTGATCTGGAATTTGGAAAGGGGAACTTATCGGGCCGTCGGTCCCTATCGAGTGCGGGGCTTAGCTAAAAGGCTGAACACAGAGACAAGTAATCCCACCCCCTAACCCTATATGTTTCCCGGCAATTATCAATCCAGTTCTCCGTCCTCTGTATGAGCTTGATGGTCACCAAAAACCTTACGAAATCGTACAGCAAGAGGTCTGTTGTCGATTCAGTATCCATTGAGGTTAGACCCGGAGAAATCGTTGGTTTGCTGGGACCCAATGGGGCGGGTAAGACAACCACTTTCAACATAGTGGTGGGGATCGTTAAACCGGATTCTGGAGATGTCTATTTTCAGGATGAATTGATGACTCACCTTCCGATGCATAAGCGGGCCGGATTGGGAATCGGTTACCTGACACAAGAGCCCTCTGTCTTTCGGAAATTGAGTGTGCGGGATAATATTCTTGCGATACTTGAGACTTGCAGCATGAATGCTGAAGAAAGAAAAGTCCGACTGAATTATCTGCTTGATGAACTGGATTTGGCGCGACTTGCTAAAAGTAAAGCCTACACGCTGAGCGGTGGTGAAAAGCGCAGACTTGAAATTACCCGAGCCTTGGTAACCAGTCCCCAAATGCTGTTGCTCGACGAACCCTTCAGTGGGATTGATCCAATTGCTGTTTATGAGGTGCAGAAAATTGTCCGAAGACTTAAGGAGAAGGGGTTGGGTATTTTGATCACCGACCACAATGTTCGCGAAACGCTGCGTCTGGTGGATCGGGCCTACTTGATTCACCACGGAAAAGTGGTTTGTGAAGGGAAGGCGGATTTTCTGGTGAACGATTCCTTTGCCCGCGAAATATATCTGGGACCCGAATTCAACTTGTAAACTTCATCTCTTCTTTCATGTGAAATTCACGAGGAACCCTTATGCCGATAGCCAAGCCCCAAGCCAAGAAGTACGTAACCGTAGAAGATTTCCATCAACAGAATTCAAGAGCACTGGGATTGCAGTTGCTTTCCGGTCACGCTGGTTTGAACCGGAAAATCCGTGAGCCGACCGTTAATCGGCCTGGCCTAGCTCTCGCTGGTTTTACTAAGTATTTCGCGGGAAAAAGAATTCAGGTCATCGGCAGTGCTGAGTCAAACTTTCTGAAATCACTTAGTAGGTCTAAACGTGAACTGCGTTATCGGGATCTTATGTCTCGCGGTATTCCCTGTCTTGTTTTCTGTCGAAAGATGAATCCGGAAAAAGTTTTACTCGAAATTGCCGAGGAGAAGAAAATACCCGTTTTTAAATCGGATCTGATCACCATGAAATTCATCAACCTCGCCACCTTGGCATTGGAGTTGGATTTTGCATCCAGGGGGTCGGTTCAGGGAAGCATGGTGGATATCTTAGGTGTCGGTGTAATCCTACGTGGAGAAAGCGGAATTGGTAAAAGTGAAAGTGTGCTCGCTTTAATTGAGAGGGGATACAGCTTGGTTTCCGATGATGTAACCCGCGTCACTATTCTGGACGGAGTCCACGTTATTGGAACCAGTGCCGAGACTACTAGAAACCATATGGAGGTTAGGGGAATCGGAATCATCAACGTGGCTTCCATGTTCGGTGTGAAAAGTATCCGTAAGGACAAACAAGTGGACCTTGTGGTAACTCTTAAAGTCTGGGATCATTCCATGCTGATCGAGCGCGTTGGCATCGATGATGAATTTACTCAGATATTGGGAATCGATGTACCGCATATTACCATTCCTGTCCGACCGGGGCGTGATCTTGCCCGTTTAGTCGAAGTGGCTGCTTTTCAAACAAAACTTAAAACTTCCGGTTATAACTCGGCCAAAGAACTTAATGATCGACTGATTCATAAGATGACAACATCCGGGAAACTTCGAAACTGATTTATGAAAGCTGGGGGTTGCCCAGGATTGGCAATCTATGCTGATCTGGAATATATTCAGGCCTGCCGGGTTGATTATTTTCTCGCCTATCTATGAGAACCCAGTCAAAAATATAGCGATTTGGGAAACTATTAAAGAATTGGAGTTGAATTGAGTTCTAAAGCGGAAAAAGAGCTTCTTGTCAAAAATGAGTTGGGCATCCATGCCCGACCGGCAGCTATGTTCGTCAAAATAGCCAGTAGCTATTCGTCTGAAGTAATGGTTGAGAAGGATGGAGAAGAAATTAACGGCAAGAGCATCATGGGGTTGATGATGCTTGCTGCAGGAAAGGGCAGTGTAATCACGGTAAGAACCGAGGGAGAGGACGCCGAAGAAGCTTTGGAGGAGTTGGGTTCACTCTTTGAGAAAAAGTTCGGTGAGGATTGATTCCCAAAATATTCCCTATTCTGGTTTCCATACTTCGATTCTTCTGATGTTCCTGATTTTCGATTCCACGGCAGGTCTTCCTGATCCCTCAAGCACATTCTTTAATTAAACTTTATGCAGGAAATTAATGTTCAATACGTCGCTGAATTAGCGAGAATCCGTTTAACTGAGGAGGAAGAAACTCGGTTCGGAGGTCAGTTAAGCCAGATTCTGGAATATGTGGATAAGTTGAATCAACTGGATGTCGAAGGAATCGATCCAATGACCCATGCAGTTCCGTTAGTGAATGTCACTCGAAAAGACGAAGTGCAACCCTCCTTGTCCAATGAATTGGCTTTAAAGAATGCACCTGCATCGTTGAACGGACTGTTTAAAGTTCCCAAAATCGTGGAATAGCGATTCAGGCTGTCTCATACCCATCTGGATTTCTCCATGTTGAATCAATTAACGATCAAAGAACTATCTTCAATGCTGGCCGACCGAATCCTCTTCTTCTTTTTCCGCGGCCTCTTCACCTCTTCCCCAGGATCCTC
>DUCD01000354.1:4982-16401 GCA_012959985.1 Verrucomicrobiales bacterium
CCCAATCCTGTCTTAACCGAATTGAAACAGTGGACAAATCGATCCATGCCTTTCTTTCAATTAATAAGCAGGGTGTATTGGATCAGGCTGAAAAGGCAGATCGGGAAATTGCGGAAAAAGGGTTGTCTGCAGATAGGCCATTGCTGGGAATACCCATTGCGATCAAGGATGTGCTCGCCGAGAAAGGGGCGCCCTTGACCTGTGGATCTAGATTGCTCAGAGATTTTGTTTCACCGTATGATGCCACTGTAGTGACCCAACTCAAGAATGCCGGAGCTCTGACATTCGGGCGCTTGAATATGGATGAATTTGCGATGGGGAGTTCTACCGAGAATTCCTCGGTCGGTCCCACCTGCAATCCCTGGGATTATTCCCGTATTCCCGGAGGGTCGTCCGGTGGTTCCGCGGCGTCGGTGGTGGCAGACGAATGCATCGCGAGCCTGGGGTCCGATACGGGAGGGTCTATTCGACAACCTGCCTCGCTTTGTGGGTGTGTCGGATTAAAACCAACCTATGGACGGGTTTCCCGATATGGTCTGGTGGCCTTTGCTTCATCATTGGATCAGGTGGGTTGCAATACAAAGACTGTGTCCGATGCGGCGACCATGCTCGGTGTTATTTCGGGGTATGATAAACGTGATTCCACGAGCGTTCCTCGATCCGTTCCCGAATACAGCGCGGCTCTCCAGTCATCGATCAAAGGAATGAAGATCGGTCTTCCGAAAGAGTATTTTGTTGAAGGCATGCAACCGGAGGTGGCCTCATCGATTCGTCAGGCTGTTGAAAAGCTTGAAGAACTGGGAGCGGAAATTGTGGAAGTATCCCTGCCGCATACAGAGTATGCTGTGGCCTGTTATTACATTATCGCCACTGCCGAGGCGAGCACCAACCTGGCCCGTTTCGACGGTATTCGTTATGGATATCGCGTCGACGGTAAGAATCCTTTTGAGCTTTATTGTGCTACCCGGGGATCGGGTTTCGGCGAAGAAGTGAAACGGCGCATCATTCTCGGTACCTACGTTCTCAGTAGTGGTTACTACGATGCCTATTACCTCAAGGCTCAAAAGGTCCGATCTCTGATTGCCGGTGATTTCACCAAAGTTTTCGAAACGGTGGATGCATTGGTTACGCCTACTTCCCCCACAACGGCATGGAAACTAGGTGAGAAAATGGACGACCCACTCCAGATGTATTTGTCGGATGTCTGTACCTTGTCCAGTAATCTAGCTGGGAATTGCGGCATCAGTATACCCTGTGGATTTACCGATAATCCGACCCTTCCCATCGGACTGCAATTACTGGGACCTCCTTTCAGTGAAGAGACTTTGTTGAAGATTGCCGGGGACTTTGAGCAGGCGACTGATTGGCACTGCCGGAAACCGGTGATCAACAATGCAGGTGCATAAGGCTTTGAGACTCATCAATACAGTTTTATCAGGATCAGTAAATGGAATATGAAATTGTTATAGGGTTGGAAACACATGTCCAACTCAAGACTCGCTCGAAAATGTGGTGTGGATGCGTCAATCAATTTGGAGGTGAACCCAATACTCATGTGTGTCCTGTCTGCCTCGGCTTTCCGGGCGTACTTCCAGTGGCCAATGAAGAGGCCCTTCGCTTAACCGTATTGACGGGAATGCTGTTAAATTGCGGTTTGCCGAAACGTGCCAAATTTGATCGAAAGAATTATTTTTACCCGGATGCTTCCAAGAATTATCAGATAACCCAGTACGAC
Organism: Verrucomicrobiales bacterium; assembly: GCA_012959985.1. Lineage (GTDB taxonomy): Bacteria > Verrucomicrobiota > Verrucomicrobiia > Limisphaerales > DUCD01 > DUCD01. The sequence continues at coordinate 6,718 of DUCD01000354.1, forward strand.
CTTCCCTCCACCTTGAAAGGCTGCGTGGAGTTTGAATCAGAGAACAAAACCTGCAGAGTGGGAATCACTCGTGCTCACCTCGAGGAAGACGTCGGCAAGAGTTCCCATTTTGACCGAGTCAGTGGAGTGGATTTTAATCGTGCCGGAGTACCCTTGCTTGAGATTGTGTCCGAGCCCGAGATCACCTCTGTCCAGATGGCTTCCGATTACCTCAATGAGTTGAAAACGATTCTAATCTATGGGGGTATCAGTGATTGCGACATGGAGAAGGGGATGGTTCGCTGTGATTTGAATCTGAGTACTCGTCCTGTAGGTCAGAAAGAGTTGGGAAAAAAAGTTGAGATCAAGAATATGAATTCGTTCAGTGGTGCCCGAAAAGCCCTGACCTACGAAATGAATCGTCAAATCAAGGTCCTACGAAATGGGGGGGCTCTGATACAGGAAACCAGGCGTTGGGATGACGCCGAAGGAATGACTCACAGTATGCGGTCGAAAGAGATGGCCCATGATTATCGCTATCTCCCAGAGCCGGATCTGATGCCTTTTGAGCCGGAAACAGCTTGGTATGATTCCATCCGAGAGTCCGTCGTTGAACTGCCGTTGGCCAGGAAAAGACGGTATATGAAGGATTATGGTTTGCCGCCAAAGGATACTGAGACCCTGGTCAGCAATCCGTCTCTTGCCGGTTATTTTGAAAAAGCGGCTGAGCATTCAAAAAAACCCAAAGCGGTCGCCAATTTGATTCTGAATAATCTTCGAGCCTGTATGTCCGAATCAAACCACAGCGTTGATGACTTGAAAATTCAGCCAACGCATATTCACGAATTAGTCCAGTTGGTGGATTCCGGGAAAATCAATAGTCGAATTGCTCAGGAAGTGTTTAATGCCGTTTACGAATCCGGGAAATCTCCTCAAGGGATCGTGGAGGAGAAAGGGTTGGCTCAGGTAAGTGATTCTTCCACCATCGATGCTTTTTGTGACGAAGTTATTAAGGCCAATCCCAAGAGTGTCGAAGATTTCCAAGCGGGCAAACAGAACGCCTTGAATTTCCTGAAAGGGCAGGTTATGCGTCTCAGTAAAGGCAAAGCAAACCCGGCGCTTGTAGGACAAGTCCTCGAAAAGAGAATATTGAATCCATAGATATCCCGAGGCCACTGCCGGAGAAGAAAAATAGGCTGACAAATGCAGGCTGAAATCCGTTCCATTCACTTCATTGGTATTTGCGGCACCGCCATGGCGGCCACAGCGGGTGAATTGAAAAAACAGGGTTACCGGGTTTCCGGATCGGACGAGAATGTTTACCCGCCGATGTCCACCTTCCTCGACCGGTGCGGGATTAATGTGCTGGCTGGTTATCAGGAATCGAATCTCGACCACACACCCGATCTAGTCGTTGTCGGCAATGTGGTTTCAAGAGGGAATCCCGAAGCCGAAAGAGTGCTTGCCGAAAAGCGGCGCTATTGCTCGCTTCCCGAATTGCTGAAGGAGTTTTTCATTCGGGGGAAACGTTCCATAGTTGTGGCCGGAACTCATGGGAAAACCACCACCACTTCTCTTCTTACCTGGGTTTTCGAGCATAATGGTTTACATCCGAGTTTCCTGATTGGAGGTCTTCCCGAAAACTTGGGGCAGGGTGCCCGATTTACTGAAAGTGACTGGTTCATCATTGAAGGGGATGAATACGACACCGCTTTTTTCGACAAGCGCAGCAAGTTTGTTCATTATCTTCCCGAGATTGCGATCCTGAATAATCTGGAATTTGACCATGCCGATATTTTTGATGATCTTAAGGATGTTCAGAAATCCTTCAGTCGGTTAGTTCGGTTGGTTCCTCGAAATGGATTGCTGCTAGCGAGCGGAGACGATCAAAACCTGTTGTCTATATTGGATGTGGATTATTGCCCGATTCTCAAATTCGGATTGGGGGATGAGAATGATCTGCAGGCTGTGGAATTGAGTTCAGGGAAACTATTTACCGAATTCAGGCTTGGAGAAAAGCGATTTCAGTTACCCCTTTTCGGCGAGTTTAATGTACGCAATGCCATGGCGGTAATTGCCTGCTGTCGACATTGTGGAATTTCAGATGAAGGGATTCAGTCGGCCTTTGATTTGTTCAAGGGGATCAAGCGGCGCATGGAAGTACGCGGAGAAGCCGGCGGGATAACGGTTATCGACGATTTTGGCCATCATCCGACCGCCATTATGGAAACCATGAAAGCCGTGCGGCAAAGGTATCCCGGGCAAAGATTATGGGCAGTATTCGAGCCGCGATCCAATACGACTCGACGCAATATATTCCAAAAAGAACTCGCTCAAGCTCTGGCCACTGCTGATTTTTCAGTGATCGCCGAAGTTGCCCGTTTATCTAGGCTGCCTGAAGAGCTGAGATTGGATCCAGAGCAACTGCTCACCGATATTGAGTCTTCTGGAAGCAAAGGATCCTATTTACCCGATGTCTCGGCAATCATTGAACACCTTTTGGCAGATTGCAGAGCAGGTGATGTCGTTTGCATTTTCAGCAATGGAGGATTTGGGGGAATTCATGAAAAATTCCTTGCTCGCCTAGCCGGTGATTGAATCTGAGCCAGGGCTTGCTTCACTGCCATTCGGTTAAGGATAAATCCCGATCCAAAGCGGCGACTTCGTCGCACGCAGTCCAAATCCTACTTTGCGGCATCTGCGTTTTCCAAAATCGTCGTTTTACCAATTAGGATTTCCCTTTGCCGTTGATGTACCCGCAGGGTTACCTGATTCAATAGATCCAGGGCGTCCTTCATACGATGTTCATGGATGCGGATCTTCGCCTGATGAAGAGTGACCGCCTGCCGTTGATGATCTGTTGTCGCGATTTTTTTTGCTCTCGACCAATCGGCCATGGCCGTTTTGGTATCAAAAGGTGTGAAAGATTCATGGGATTTGGCAGAGAGGGAAATCAAGTCGAAGTCTTTTGGATTCATAGCGATAGCTTTTTGAAACCAAGTCCGGCATCTCAGTTTCACCTCTTCCTTGGATATTTTGAAATGTTCTACAGCATCATTGGGAAAGACAGCGGTAAGGTTTGCCAGATTCCGCAGGTATAGAGGCTCAGTTTGTCTGAGCTCATGCGCTTTCAGGTAGAGATCAAAAGCTTTTTTCTGCTGTCCGTCTCGTGCATATAAATCTGCCAAATTGTTGTAAACCACCGGATTCTCGGGATGGGTTTTTCCCGCACGCTTTAATTGGATCTCCGCCGCGGCGATTTTCTGGATGTCCTTAAGAAACGAAGCATAGGCGATTCTGGCTTTGACTCGTTCCGGGTATTTGGTCAAAAACACACGATAAGTTTGATCTACCTCATCAAATAGTCTCTCAAGACGGGTTTTCAGATTCTCTGTTAACAGTTCAGATCCTGCTTCGGAGAAAGCTTCCGCCTCCAGAATGAGCCTTTCCGCTTTTTTCCAGGCTTCATCGTCAATTTCCAGCAGTGCTGAATATTGGGATTGTTCATCGGAAGTATCTTCACCCGCCAATACTAGACAGGTTGTTAATATGATTCCTGCTGATATCCAGGATCGAATCCTATTCATCTTAAAAATAGTTGACCTTCGCAATGGCCGTTGCTAGTTTCCCCGGTCCGGTCATTCGGCGAATTCCGTCGGACAGCGTCAGGATGCACTAAAACCTGGGCTTCTGTAAATAATCTGATTTCAGTGATTTTCCAGAAACCGTCTGCGGCTCTTCATCTTCATTTACTAACCCATTGGAAGAGCTGAATTGAAACGAATGACTTGCCTGAAAAATGAGACATACGATTTCTGTAGTCGTTGAAAATAAATTCGGCCTGCTCACCAGAGTGGCTGGTCTATTCAGTGGACGGGGATTCAATATCGACTCCCTCAATGTAGCCCCGACCCAGGATGATGATATGTCTCATATGACTATCGTTACCCGTGGGGATGATGCCACTTTGGAGCAAATCGTCAAGCAACTCAAAAAACTCGTGGATGTCATCGAAGTGCGGGACTACCGTGATTATGAATTCATCGATCGGGAGCTGTTACTGGTGAAAGTAGGCGTCAGTTCTGAAACTCGATCTGAAGTCATGCAGGTTGCTGACATATTTCGAGCCAAAATCGTTGATGTTCAATCCAGTAGTCTTACGATTGAAATTACCGGAAGTGAGAGTAAGGTGGATAAATTCCTGGGGTTGATGAAGAATTTCGGAATCATTGATCTCACTCGAACCGGTAAGGTGGCGTTGCCTCGTGATTGATGGTGCCTTTCTCAATTTTTCCTCAATAACTTAAAAACCTCATACATTATGCCAGCTAAAATCTATACGGACAAAGATGCCGATCTAAGCGTTCTACAGGATAAAACCCTCGCTGTAATTGGTTTCGGTTCACAGGGGCACGCCCATGCCTTGAATTTGCGTGACAGCGGTTTGAACGTCATTATCGGCCTCTATAAGGGAAGCAAATCCATTCAGGTTGCCAAGAGCAAAGGATTGGAAGTCTATTCAACCGCCGAAGCGGTAAAAAGGGCAGACGTTATCTTTGTTGCCGTTCCGGATACCAAGCAACCGGAGGTATATAAAACCGATATTGCTCCGAATCTGACCAAGGGAAAAACACTGTTGTTTTCTCACGGATTCTCGATTCATTACAAAACCATCCTTCCACCTGAGGATGTGGACGTCATTCTGGTTGCTCCCAAAGGTCCGGGGCACATCGTAAGACGGGAATACACTCAGGGGCAGGGCGTTCCAGCTCTGATCGGCATCTTTCAGAATAAGACCCGGCGAGCCAAGAAAACGGCTCTTGCCTGGGCAAAAGGCATTGGTGGGACTCGGGCAGGCGTCATCCAGACAAGTTTCAAGGAAGAAACCGAAACGGACCTTTTTGGTGAGCAGACGGTTCTCTGCGGAGGCACAACGGCCCTGATTCTGGCAGGTTACGAAACCTTGGTGGAAGCCGGGTATCAACCTGAAATGGCTTATTTTGAATGTCTCCACGAACTCAAGCTGATCGTTGATCTGATCAATGAATCAGGTATCAGCGGAATGCGTTTTTCGATTTCGGAAACTGCAAAGTGGGGGGATGTTTCCGTGGGTCCTAAAATTATCAATAGCGCGGTGAAAACCCGGATGAAGCAAACCTTGAAAGCCATCCAGAACGGTAAATTTGCCAAAGGTTGGGTCGAGGAATATGAAGGGGGATATAAGACTTACAACAAACTGATGAAAGCCGGGGAAAAGCATCCTATTGAGAAAGTGGGAGTACGTCTTCGATCCACAATGCCATGGATGGAAAAACGGAAGGTCAGGGGAGCTCAGGCGGCTTATTGATGCCTATTGTGTTTTTCAAAAAACAATGAAACTGGTTTGAATTTCTGGTGTTTTCCCTTTAAGATTAATTGGGAATGGTTGTTTTGCCATGGTTTTACATAAGCATAGATTAGTTTGGTTGTTCGTTATTGTCTGCATTTCACTGGTTTTCTTCATGAATTCAGGTGGGGCTGACACCAAGGATGATTCCTCCCTGCATGCTTTCATCCGGCGAAATCCGTTTAATCTTCAAAAACCACCGCCACCGCCACCACCACCACCGCCACCTGAAGTTGAGGAGGAAGAACCTGGAGAGCTCTTCATTACAGGAATTTCCACTCTTCTTAATCCGTCTCGTGCGTATCTGATGTCCACCAAGAATGATACCAATGTGTTTTTCAGTCTTGCCATTGGAGAGCTCCTTCATGGTGTCTCATTGTTGAATATCGGTGAAGACAACCGGTCCGTCGTGGTGAAGACCCTAGGGAAAAAACAAACATTATCGTTTAGAAATAACAGCCGTAGCCTGGCTAAACCTAAATCGAAGTCGAAGTCGAAAGCCTCCAGTAAAAGCTCGAGTTCAAAGAATTCCAAGTCCTCTCGCAGTGTTAGAAGTAGACCGTCTTCCTCCAAAGGAAAAGTAACGATTCCCGGGGCCAAGAACACTTCGGCTTATCGATCTGTGAACTCAGGATTGCGAAATGTACGTTCCCGCTCCGGGATTGCATTGCCGGGGGCAGGTGTCGGTTCAAGGAGCACACTCCGGAGAGGGGGGCAACGTTCCTACAAGGTGGATGTCAGAGGAACCGGCGGAGATCAACCGCCAATGACCCAAATCCAATCCGAGGCGTTGATGGAAATCAAAAGGTCAGCCGGCCTACAGAAGGTTCCCGGATTCGATGTTCCCATGCCTCCTTTGCCACCCACTCAATTCACTCCCCAGGATCCACAATAATCAGGAGGGTTTCTTCCCTAATATCGGTTTGCTTTCATCCCCTGTAGCAGTGCTTTTTCAATGAAATCCAACGCATACTCCAAGGCCGGAGTCGACATCACTCTGGCCAATCAGGTCAAAGATTCTTTGCCGGAACAACTGGTTTCCACGCATCGCAAAGGGGTGCTGGGAAAAGTCGGAGGATTCGGTGGGCTTTTCCAGCTCGACTGCTCCCGTTATCGGCAGCCCGTTTTGGTATCAAGTGTGGACGGCGTCGGTACCAAGCTGAAAATCGCCTTTGCATTGAATCAGCACAACACCATTGGTCAGGATCTGGTTAATCATTGTATCAATGATATTGCGGTTCTAGGGGCCGAGCCTCTTTTCTTTCTGGATTATCTCGCTGTGGGTAAATTGAAACCACATGTCTTCAAGCAGATCATGAATGGTTTTGTAACCGCCTGCCGGGAGAATCATTGCTCGCTGATTGGAGGGGAAACCGCCCAGATGTCCGGGTTTTATCAAAAGGGCGAGTATGACCTCAGCGGTACCATCATAGGGGTGGTCGAGAAAAATCGAATCCTTGACGGTCGGAAAATTCGCATCGGCGATCATGTGATCGGTCTAGCTTCCAATGGCCTCCATACCAATGGATACTCGCTCGCCAGGCATATCTTCTTCGAACAGATGAAATTAAAGCCGGGAAGTCGTGTGAAGGGACTGTCCCAATCGGTTGGCAAGGAACTCTTGAAAGTTCATGTTTCCTATTATCCTTTGATTAGCGCCTTGTTAAAGAAATACAATGTGCGGGGGAAACCTCTCAAAATCAAAGGATTGGCCCATATTACCGGGGGAGGATTCATTGACAATATTCCAAGAATTCTTCCGAAGGATTGTGATGCTTTGATTCAACGAGGGACTTGGGAAGTTCCTCCCGTCTTTCAGATTCTTCAATCCAACGGCAAGATTTCTGATTTGGAAATGCCCCATGTTTTCAACATGGGGGTCGGAATGGTAATGGTAGTCTCTGCAAAAGAGGGAGATGGTATTTTACGTTCTATCCGGTCCCGGAAGCAACAGGCTTGGAAAATTGGCGAAATTGCCAAAGGACATGGCCAAACGATTCTCAATTGATCCGATCAATTTGTTCTTAATAAGCATTGGAAATTTATGAAAGTTCTGTTGATCGGTGGAGGAGGAAGAGAGCATGCACTGGCTTGGAAACTTGCTCGATCAGAGCGGATCACTGGAATGTGGTGTGCTCCGGGTAACCCGGGAATCTCTGGAGAGAGACTGATTTCGAACCGGAATACGGTCGAATGTGTTGCGATTGGAGCGGATGATCTGGAAGGATTGGCCGAGTTTGCCCGTAAAAACTTGCCGGATTTGACGATTGTCGGCCCTGACAATCCCTTGGGAATGGGAATCGTCGACCTGTTTCAAAAACAAAACCTCCCTATCTGGGGACCTAACCGGAAAGCCGCTCAATTCGAATCCTCCAAAGTCTTTTCTCAGGAGTTTCTTGAAAAGCACGGTTTACCTCATGCCGAAGGATGCAGCTTCACGGATCCAGAACAGGCGCTTGCTTTCGCTGAACAGAGACGTTGGAAATGTGTGATCAAGGTTGACGGATTGGCGTTGGGAAAGGGTGTGTTTGTCTGCTCCAGCCATGAACAGGTTCAGAATGCGATTCACAGTATTTTTGTTGAAAACAAGTTCGGAACCGCTGGAAATCAAATCGTGGTTCAGGAATTACTGGAAGGCCTTGAGGTTTCCCTGCATGCAATCTGTGATGGAGAACGAGCACTGCTTTTTCCAACTTCACAGGATCACAAACAAGTGTTTGATGGAGATCGCGGACCCAATACTGGAGGGATGGGTGCGTTTTCTCCGGCTCCATTTTTGGATCAGGAAGGGATCGAGGCGATTCATTCCCAAATTATTGACCCTTGGTTGAAAGGTTGCCGTTCTGACGGAATTGATTTCAGGGGGATTCTTTATCCGGGAATCATGATCACCTCAAAAGGTCCCCAAATCCTGGAATTTAACGCCCGGTTCGGCGATCCGGAAACTCAGGTTTACCTGCCGAAAATGAAGAATGATCTGCTGGATGTCATCGAGGCATCGATGCTGGGTAAATTGGATCAGGTCGAATTGAATTGGGAGAAAGGTTCAACCGTCTGTGTGGTGATGGCGTCAGAGGGGTATCCCGGTTCTTATTCAAAAGGTAAGGTGATTAACGGTTTGACGAATCTGGAAACCGTACCCAATACTATGGTTTTTCACGCTGGAACAAAAGAAATCGAAGGGAAAATCGTCACCAATGGTGGGCGGGTACTCGGTGTGACTGCTTGGGCGGATAGCTTGAATGAAGCTAGGGATCGCGCCTCTGATGCTGTTGAATCCATCCATTTTGACGGGGCATTTTATCGAAGGGATATTGCCTCTAAGGCGATTGAATAGCGCAGTAGAGAGATCCATTGGATATGAGAACCGTATTGTTTGTCTGCACTGGGAATATCTGCCGTAGCCCTATGGCGGAAGGGCTTTTCCGCCAATTGGTCCATGGTCGCGAGTACCGCGTCATTTCCGCTGGAATCAGTGCAGCCGATGGACAGTTTCCAAGTGAAAATGCGGTTCTTGCCACGGCGGAGCTCGGAGTGGATATCACCTCAATCAGGAGTAATCGACTGACGGAAGAAACCGTTCGTAATTCGGATTTCATATTTGGAATGACAGGAGCCCACATCGACGTCTTGACTCATTGTTTTCCGGAAGCTTCTGCCAGGGCTTACCGATTGCTGGATTTTGATAGTAGTTTGGCGGAATACAAAAAAGATATTAGTGACCCGATCGGCGGATCACTGGATACCTATCGCTTTTGTCGAGATCAGATAAAAAGTTCCATGGATTCAATATTACAGTTTGTGCACAATACACCTCAGCCCTCCTCGACGCCTGTCCAAGTAAAAATTGCGCTCGGATCCGATCATGCCGGCTTCGAATTGAAGCAGTGCATTCTTAAGCATCTGCAAGATAGAAATATTGAATTGGAAGATTGTGGAACTGATTCAACAGAATCCGTTGATTATCCTGATTTTGCCGGAAAAGTCGGCCAAAAGGTGGGGGACGGTGAAGTGGATTTGGGGATTCTGTGTTGCAAGACTGGTGTGGGAATGAGCATTGCAGCCAACAAGATCAAAGGTGTAAGGGCTGCACTGGTGTTTAATGAAGAAATGGCTGCGCTCGCCCATCAACATAATGATGCCAACATAATCTGTATCGGCTCTTCCATGGTGACTGCGGAATCAGCCATTCGTATCGTTGACACGTTTCTAACTACTTCCTTTCAAGGCGGTAGACATCAGCGACGTCTCGATAAATTGGTGGAGCCACAGAATCAGAGCAGGGGTGATCTTGAGAATACCGATGCAGAAATTGAACG
>DUCD01000355.1:0-12341 GCA_012959985.1 Verrucomicrobiales bacterium
GACGTCGGGCTTCTTGACGACGGGCTTCTTGACGACGGACTTCTTTTTTGGAGGGGTGATTGTTGAGTTTTTTTCTTTTGTCTTCGAAGGAATTGGTGGTGGCGCAGGAACTTTTATGTTTTTCTGGATTGGATTACTACCTGATTTCTTGGTTTTTAAGGATGCTTCCAATTCCTTAATTCGAGTCATGGCTGCTTCCAATCCTGCTTCAATTCTTGAATTCACTGTTTTTAATTCTTCGAATTTGGATTGGGAAGTTTTGAGTTGTTCGATCGACTGATTAACATGATTCAATTTTGAGAAAATCTCCTTCAAGTCATTGCGGTCTTCCTGAACCCACTGTTTGATCCGGGTTTCCAGTTCGCTCCGAATTGTGCCCAATAATTTATGAACTGAAGCAACATCTTCCAGGTTTATCTGGTTCAGTTTGTAATTGTGTTCTGCTTTTTCCGATACTTGGCGGATTTCATCAAACAATTCACTTCGCAGAGACTCTCCAGTGTTCTGATCCCCCTCCGTGAATTCTTTTCTCAGTTTTGTCAGTATTGAGGAAGTGGTTTCATGAAGCGCTTCCGCAACGATTCGGACGGCAGTCGATTCCATTTGTTCCACATCTGAATCGATCTCCTTTATTTTGGATTCCAAATTAACTGCATTCAGAAGTGATCCGTCCGTTTGGTGAAGGGGTTTTAGTTTGTTCAGCAGTTCTTGAAAACGGGTGTCCACATGTTGAGATAGATTGGAAACCGAAGCGTGAATGGGTGCCAGTTGCTTTTCCCATTTGTTTGGTGCCGCTTGAATCGCGTCGCTCAACGCATGTATTTCGGATGGGGTTGAAGCCAGTTCATTTAACCCATTGCACAAATCCGCCACGGAATTTCTGATCGGCTCCAACTGTTGATTCCAATCCTTATTAGACGAATCGATGGAGTCTTTGAGAGCTTGAATATCCAATGGAGTTGAAGACAGTCTCTGCAATTCGGAATTTAGTTTCGATAGAGATTCTTTGAGCGGATTGAGTTGCTGATTCCAATCGTCCTGTGCGTTTTGGACCGTTTCCTGAAGATTTATGATTTCAGTTTTTGTCGTTTCCTGTGCGGTTTCCAAGTGTTCCTGTTTAGAGGTGGAGTCCGACAGAGACTGTTTCAAGGGAATCAGTTCCTGATTCCAATCGTCCTGTGCGTTTTGGACGGTTTCCTGAAGGTTTTTGATTTCAGTTTTTGTCGTTTCCTGTGCGGCTTGCAATTGTTCCTGTTTCGAGGTGGAATCCGACAGAGACAGTTTCAAGGGAATCAGTTCCTGATTCCAGTCTTCACGGGATTTCTGCAGAGCTTCCTTCAACGACTGGATATCGCTCCGTAGCGATTCCAGATTTTCGATTCGGCGGGTCATGGGAATCCAATCGGTACGCGGAACGGTTTTTTGTTCCAGTTGTAGATGATTGGATTGGAGTTCCTTGAATTTCTGTGCCTGGTTGCGGTAATGGGAATCCATCGCCCCAATTTTACGGTAATTATCCTGAACTTTGTTTTTGGTTTCCTGGTAATCGACGGGCGGTGCCTGAATGATTTCGAGTAATTTTGCATTCAGCCAGCCCGGTCCAATTTGTTTCAGATGTTCATGTGAGGGTGGGGGAGCTTTCGGGTCCAGAAGCAGAGCGAACTGCGTCAGTTCCACAACGGCTTCAACCACCATATTCCAACTCTGGGCGCTGATCAGGACCCCAAGCTGAGCCCCTGAGAGAGGATGCAGTCTCTCTAAAAGTTGATTCAATTTCTTTAGTATTTCCGTCTGGCTTTTAGGCTCCATGTCTTGGGTATTGCTAAAGTTCATTCCAACCAAACGAATGTCTGTGACAGTATGGGTGGCTCGGATTCCATCCGGATCCCTGAAGAGATCCGGAGTCTCCCTGGAAACGACAGGGAGAATTTACTCCGATGATGCTATAGGTAAGGGGAGAAAAGCCAGCAGAAAGCGTCTCGGAAGCGCACGAATTGAGACCGTGAATCCAGCTCTAATAAGGAGGTTTCGCGGGATTGGCTGAGTATCGATTTAAAATGTGCACTAAGTTCCTGGGCCGTGAGACCGTCGAAAACTTCTACCACCAGTTCGAAATTCAATCGTAGACTGCGCGTATCCCAGTTGGCAGAACCGATTAGGGAAAACTGGTTGTCAATGGTCAGCAGTTTGGTATGTGCGAACGGGGGAGGCTGGTACAAAATACGGACACCTCTACCGAGGAGAGTCCATAGCATATTGCGGGTGGCCCAGTGAACCATGGGTAGATTGTTTTTTTCCGGAAGGATAACCAAGGTTTTGACGCCTCTCAAGGCCGCTCCCTGAAGCGCCCCGATGATTTCCCGGGAAGGAAGGAAATAAGGGGTCATTATGAAGATATGATCGGTGGCCGAAGAGAGGGCGCTTATCAGCACCGTTTCCAAGTTATCCAGATTTTCATTTGGGCCGTCGATGACCACTCGGCAGTACGCGTCGCCCTGTTCTGAAATCGGAGTTGAATCGATGGTTAGTTTTTCTCCAGTGATGAAGCGCCAGTCCTCGCTGAATTCCTGTTCCATCTGACGAATGACGGGGCCTTCCAGTTTAAAATGCATATCTTGAACCGGATTCTTGTTCTTCTCTGCAGTCACCAGGTGGTGGTCTTCAATATTCATTCCTCCAGTGAAGGCGACTCGACTGTCTGCCGTCAGAATCTTACTGTGTTTTCGTAGATTGATGTGGATTGTTGGAGGGAACAGTCTCGGAGGCAGAAAACGCACCGCATTGATTCCTCGTTTCTGCAACTCGCGTGCCGCCTTCTTCTTTGAATAGCATTCTCCGAATCCGTCTATGATGATCCGCACATCAACTCCGCGTTTCTGCGCCGTCGCGAATGCGTCGATGAATTCTTCCCCTATGCCTGTTGGATTAAAAATATACGTTGTGAAATATATTGTTTCCTCCGCCTGAAGGATAGCCTTCAGCATTTCGGGATACGCTTCTTCACCGTTCTTCAATATGGTCAGTTTGTTGCCGGGCACGATGGGGCAATCCGATACGGCATCGGATGATTTGAACAGCTTGTGAAATCGATCCAAATGTTGTTTCCCGGTTTGGGGGGCAAGTTGCTTGGTCTTAGGTCGGGTGATTCTGAACGGAGAATTCAAATTATATTTTTTGGCCCGAGTGCGAACCCGGTTAATACCGAACAGCAAGTAAAGAATTGGCCCAGCTAAGGGGAACATCATACAGATGGCAATCCACCCAAAAGCCGACCGGGGATCCCGCTTGTACAACAGGGCATGCCCGGCTGTCACTACAGCAAGCAGGGTATGAAGGACAAAAAGGCTCCAGGAAATGAACGGTGACATTGTTGTCTGCAATTTAAAGTAATCAGAAACTGCTGGCTGAAGCTGAGGGGCGGATAGTGCCCATATGATCCCCTAAAGCGTGAGGTCTCACACGCCGGATTCACCTTTTCCGTTTTGCCCATGCATCCCGTAGGGTTACTGTTCGGTTGATGACCAATTGATCCGGGGTTGAGTCGATCGAATCGACACAGAAGTATCCAATTCTTTCAAACTGAAAACGGGCTCCTGGTAGAGCTCCTTTCATACTGGGCTCAATTCTGCACTTGCTGAGAATGGCAAGGGAATCGGAATTCAAATGTTCAGTGAAAACCGTTCCGTCCTTTTCATCCGTCGGGTTTTCCTTGGTGAACAAACGGTCATATAACCTGACTTCGGCAGGAATTGAATGTTGGACGGATACCCAGTGAATGGTGCCCTTGACTTTGCGAGTGGGTTTGCCTGATCCACTCTTTGTTTCCGGATCGTAAGTGCAGTGGAGTTCTTCGATTTCTCCGGTGTCCGGATTCTTCACCACTGCATTGCATTGAATGATGTAACCATACCGAAGTCGAACTTCTCGACCAGGTGCCAGGCGGAAGAATTTTTTCGGTGGATCCTCCATGAAATCGTCCCGTTCGATAAACAACTCACGCGAAAATGGCAGTAATCGAGTTCCGGCATCTGGATCTTCAGGGTTGTTTACCGCCTCCATTTCTTCAACTTGATCCTCAGGGTAGTTCGTCAGAATCAGCTTCACGGGCTTCAGGACGGCCATCACGCGGTGGGCGCTTTTATTGAGGTCTTCCCGGAGGCTATGCTCCAAACGAGCAAGATCAGTGACGCTGTTGAATTTTGTTACACCTATCTGGGTGCAGAATTTGCGGATGGATTCCGGAGTGTATCCTCGGCGTCTCAATCCGGAAAGTGTGGGCATCCTGGGATCGTTCCAACCGGATACATCCCCGTTTTCAACAAGCTGCAGCAACTTTCGTTTACTGAGGGCTGTGTAGGACAAGTTTAGTCTGGCGAACTCGATCTGCCGGGGGCGACTCGGTGTGGAAAGATGGTCCAGGACCCAATCATAAAGGGGGCGATGCACTTCGAATTCTAAAGTGCATAGGGAATGGGTAATTCCTTCAATGGCATCAGAGAGGCAATGGGTGAAATCGTACATCGGGTAGATGACCCATTTGTCTCCCGTCCGATGATGTAAAGTTTTACGGATCCGATAGATCGCCGGATCTCTCATATGCATGTTGGGGGAGGACATGTCGATTTTAGCGCGGAGGGTTTTTTCTCCATCCGCGAATTCCCCGTTTTTCATCTTATCAAAGAGAGTTAGGTTCTCTTCCACCGACCGTTCCCGATTCGGACTGTTCTTACCGGGAACCGTTGGAGTGCCCCGGTATTCTGCAATCTCCGCTTTGGTTAAATCGCAGACAAAGGCCTTTCCGTCTCGGATTAACTGGACAGCGTACTCATGCAGTCGATCAAAGTAATCCGAGGCGTAGAATTCCTTTTCACCGAACTCGAATCCCAGCCATTTTACGTCTTCCTTAATGGAGTCGACGTATTCAGTCTCTTCTTTGGCTGGGTTGGTGTCGTCAAATCGTAGGTGACACACTGCCCCCGTATTCTCTTCAGAAATACCGAAGTTTAGACAGATTGACTTTGCATGTCCAATATGGAGGTAACCATTCGGTTCTGGGGGGAATCGGGTTACGATTTTCCCTTCATCCATTCCCTGTTGCAGGTCCTTAGAGATGATTTCACGTATGAAGTCGCTGGATTCGGGTTTAGAATCGGCTTCTCTTTTCGAGGCTTCAGTATTTGCTTGTCGGTTCGACATATTTTAACATTCATGACCCGGTCCGGGCGTAGAGGCCATTATAACTTCCTGTGAATTCAGTCACAAGAATTCTAATGATAGAGCCACAAAAATGAAGAAAGTGTAATAATATTCTCATGATTGAAGCTCGGATAATCGATATTACTCTTTTAAAAGTCGATGCTGTCGTCAACGCCGCCAATGAGAGCCTACTCGGCGGAGGAGGGGTGGACGGGGCCATCCACCGAGCTGCCGGCAGGGAGTTGCTTAAAGAGTGCCGATCCTTGAACGGTTGCCCAACTGGACAGGCTAAATCCACTCGAGGGTATCGTCTTTCCGCAGCTTTCGTCATCCACACGGTCGGTCCCGTTTGGCGCGGAGGAAACTATGGGGAACCGGAGTTGTTGGCGGATTGCTACCGGAATTCGCTGTCCATCGCTGAATCACCGAAGCTGGAATCAATGGCTTTTCCTGCAATCAGTTGCGGTGTTTACGGATATCCTATGGATCAGGCCGTCCAGATAGCCGTGAATTCGGTTTCCACTTATCTTGCAGAGAGGCCGTTTCTCGAGAAAACGATCTTCGCCTGCTTTAATAAGAAAGCCTTGGAGGCATACCGAGCCGAGCTCGCCGGCTAGCCCTTCAGACCGTTTTATCAGTCGAAATCTGCTTCTTCCGCCTTGCCGGCTGCTGGATCGTCCGGCATCAGTGGAGCATCGGTGACTGAATCAGGTGAAGAATCGGTCAGAGACGCCAAAAAGGATTCAATGGAAGCGATTTCCTTATTACTCAATTCCAATCCTAGCTGATGTTTGCCCATTCTATCGATGTCGCCTTTGAGAGTTTTCGATGAGGCGTCATGAAAATTAGGGCCGGTTTTTCAATATTGCGAAGACTGGGCACATTGAAAACCATCTTGATAGTTGGTTTAAGCGATTCCTAACTGGAATTTTCGGGTAAAGGAAGGCGCAGAATATTCACCCTTCCATCAATGTCAACCTGATCTTGCTTGATTGCATTCACTTTTTTGTGCTCGATAATGTAGCCGCAGCGCTTGCAGTCGTCTTTTCATCAAAGCCGCAAATTATGAAAATGTATTGTTGTTTTCCATCGATGGTTTCGAGAGGGTTAGCTTTATCCTCGGTTCTTTTCACTAGTATGGTGATCTCATCCGCAGTAGACCCGAAAAGCTCAGGGGAAAGCGATTTACCCACAGCCAAGGTTCCAAGAATCAATGGTTCGATAGAAATCGACGGAAAAGCAAATGAGAAGGCGTGGAAGAACGCGGTTAAGCTGGCGCCTCTTCGCCTTAACGGTTCCGCAGGGAAGGCCAAGGAAAAAACCGATCTTCGAGTCTGCTATGATGACGATGCATTGTACCTGTTCTGGAAATGTGAAGATCGGGATATTCAGGCAACTTTCACCGAAAGGGACAGTCGCTTCTGGGAAGAAGAAGTGGCGGAATTTTTCGTGACAGCTGAAGGGTTGAACCAATATTTTGAGTTGCAATGGAATCCTTTGGGGGGGGTGTTCGATGCCATCATTCACAACAAAATTGATGAGTCAGGGAAATCAATTCAGTTTGAAGGAGACTGGGCTTTTACCTCCCCAGGAATGAAACATGCCGTCCATGTTGAAGGAAGTGTCCAGAATTCCTCGGACTCAGATGAATACTGGCAGATCGAAGTGAAGATTCCATTCAAGGATCTGGGACGTTCCACGCCGAAACAAAACGAGACTTGGAGGGCTGGTTTTTACCGATTCAATCGGACCGGAAAAGACCAAGTGGAGCACTTGAGTTGGTCTCCGACTCGATCCAGTTCATTTCATGAACCCCACAAATTCGGGTATTTGAAATTCCAGTGAAGATCAGTTACTCCGGTAACAGTATCCCAAGATTCTTAGACTCCTCAGGGGCGGGGCGGCGTCATGCCGCCTGCGGCGTTACTTGTCGGTTGAATCCCCCTGAGGGGATACGTCCTCCTCGTGCCTTGCATCCGACAAGACGGCGTTCCCGCCCAATGGTGGATTTATTGTTGAGCGGTCTCTAACCGAATGGCAGTATAGGGCAACTCCATTGACCGGTTTCCGATTAACGTCTTCTTCCTCGACCCTCTCGTTGTTGGGCGTTGCTTTTGACTGTATCCGAGAAGTCTCCTTCGCGCACCCAGGTCATCAAATCGTTTGCGGTCTCCCGATCGGATCGAAACAGGGATTTGGCCAGGGAGATGGCTGCCAAACCTGCCTCATCTCTAAGCTCAGGATTTTTCGCAAAGGATTTGATCGCGTTGGCAGCGGAACGGTGTGCCACGGCACCCAGGGCAGATAAGGCTTGTTTTTTCTCTTCAGGTCGCGTGGCGGCGGTGATAGCAGCCAAGGCAAATTCGACCCGATTTTCCGGCTTCGCTTCGGTTGAGTTCCTTACCAATCGGGCAATGCCCCTTACAGCAAGGATGCGATGAACCCGCTCTGCTTCCGAATCCCGGGCGATGGTCAGGAGTGGTTTTGCTGCCGTAAATTCTTTCCAATCACAGAGCGTTCGAATGGATCGATCTCTGATATCTTTGGATTGACTGCCGGAAAAATCCACGACTGTTTTCAGTGCGCTTTTTCCTCCGACCGCACCAATCACTTCTACGAAGGCACCTTGGGCCTTAGCTTCAGCCGTAG
The DNA here is from genome assembly GCA_012959985.1 of Verrucomicrobiales bacterium. GTDB lineage: Bacteria > Verrucomicrobiota > Verrucomicrobiia > Limisphaerales > DUCD01 > DUCD01. The sequence goes on from DUCD01000355.1 coordinate 7,846, forward strand.
CGATTTCTCCCGTCAAGAATTCCACAACTGCCGATTGGTTTTCTACACGGCCGGCAACCGCTTTCAAGGCTGCGAGCACCTGAGAAGATTGGGTGTTTTGATACAAATCCGACAATCCTTTAACCTCTGTTTCCGACCCGATTTCGGTCAATGCATTTAGAGCCGCTGATTTCACAGTGGCATCGGATGCTTTGGCAGCTTCCAGGAAAACCGAAAGAGCTTTTTCATCGTGCCTTGCTGCCAAGGCATTAATTGCGACGGACCGGAGTTCAGGGGTGCCATCTGCCGCTGTTGCCAGAAGGCTTGAATCGACACTATCACCCGAAATTCGGGTCAACGATGACTCTGCAGCGGCACTTTCCTCTCCGTTCTTCTTTGCAGCTGCTTTCAAAAGCGCCGGCACCGAATCCGCACTGCCAACTTCGCCCAGAGATTCCAGAGCTGATTGTCTCACCGAACTGTCTGGGTCACTCTCTGACAATTGGATAATTAAATTTTCGTAATTCGCATCCAGGCTGGAGACAATCATCCTACGTGCCCGTGACGGTAGGTTCTGCAATTGTCGATTCAGATATTGTTTCTTTCGCTTTGGCTCGACATAGGACAGGGAATTAACAGCTGTCTGTAACAGGTGAATGTCTGAAAACTTAAATGCCTGGGAAATCATTCCCAAGGTTTGGCGTGAGTGAGTCATGGCTAGCCCCGCAAGGGCAGACGCTTTGTATTGAGGACCGTAATTACCTGTAAATACCCGACGATAGATTCCGCTTGCTCCCGCATCACCGCGGGCCTGCATCACGTCAGCAGCATTGAGCATAAACATAACGGCGTCGGGGTTTTGTCTGCTTGCCCGTTGCAATTTTCTCATGGCAACTCCGTCGGCTATCTGCGAAAGAGCAAGGGCAGCCGCTTCGAAGGTGTTCTTATTTTCAAGGTGTCCTGAAATCAAGTTGACCGCTTCGGAGTCCTTCTTTTCGCCCAGAGCATGAACTAGCCCTTTGATCCACACGGGATCGACTGCCTTTTCCAATGCAGCCCTCAATGATTCTGAGGACTCGGGAGCGTTGTTTTTCTCGAGTGCCCGTCTTGCCGATTCTTTCAGTTCAAGGTCCCTATCCTCGAGCAGAGATGTCAGAGCTGGAATACTTTCGGTGCTGCCGATGTATTCCAGTTGGCGGATCAACCAACTGCGTGTGGTTTTAGGCAGGGATGGATCGGTGGCTTTGGCTGCCAGATGTGTTGCCAGTGCGATTCGTTCCAGCTCGGCTCCGGGACGAGATGAATTCGAGGCTATTTCCTGGAGCTGCATCTGGGCTTCGAATCGCGCTTCTTCATTTTCAGCCGATAACTTGCCGATGATCGCGTCGGTGTTTTCCGGGACTTGTCCCCAGCTGGTAAGTTGAAGGAAGGCCATGGATGCGCAGAAAGTAAGCATCAAGCCGAATCGACGAATTTTAATGGATATCAATGTTTTCAAAATATTTGAGAATCTAGGTGGACTGTTCGTAGTTGGATCTTTGGTAAGGGGTGATCAAATTCGATTTAGGCAATGTAGTAAGGGGCTCTGCGCGGACGGTCGATCCAACGACTCGCTGCTTCATCACCGATGATGACTTCTTTTGCTGGATCCCATTGCAATGGCCGTTTCAATCGTTCGGCAATGCCGCTCAGGTGACAGATGGTGGCGGTTCGATGACCAATCTCGGTTGGGCAAATGGGCCGGGTGCGAGTTTTGATGCACTGGATCCAGTTATCCTGATGTTCCCGCGATTCGTAGAGATGGATTTCCCCTGGATCCAGAGGTTTGTCTTTCAGCGCAGCAGGTGTGGTCTCCAGTCGATCGCCGCGGCTGACCAGGACTTCTCCCTCCGTGCCGATGAATTGAATCATGTGACCGTTTCGACGGGGATGATCCCGGAAGACCTTGGTGCCATTTGCATAGATGTGAGTCTGGTATTCCTGCCCCTTATATCCTACGGGTATGAACTCCACCGGACCGCTATGATCCATACCGAGAGCCCACTGAATAATATCGAAGTGGTGAGCACCCCAGTCGCCGTTCTTTCGTGAGCCGTAATCCCAGAAGCGGCGCCAGCCACCTCCGTAATTACCTTTGACCCGTTCTTCATTGTAAGGAAACCATGGGGTTGGACCTAACCATCGATCATAATCGAAGCCTTCGGGAATTTTTTGCTGCGGCAACACCGTTGGTGGGGCAAATCGGCCCAATCCTGCGTAGATCGTGTGAACATTGCCAATCCAGCCATTACGGACAATTTCGCAAGCTTTGCGAAAGGCATGATTAGAGCGTTGTTGGGAACCGACTTGGAGGATCGCGCCGTATCGGTTGGCAACTTCGCTCATCATCTGGCCTTCCCGAATGGTCAGCGTCATCGGTTTCTGGACGTAGACATCTTTTCCCTTTTTCATGGCAGCGATGGAAATCGTGGCATGCCAGTGATCCGGGGTAATTACCATGACAGCATCGATATCATCCCTATCGACGATTTTCTCGTATTCATTGTAAGCGACACAACCTTTGTACGTTCCCGATGATTTCCGGTTTGAATAGGCCTGATTCACCTGATCTCTGGAACGCTCCCTTTTCCGGGTGTCGACATCGCATACTGCCATGACCTGAACGTCTTCCCGATTCGTCATGGTGCGCTGATGTCCTCCCATCATCAGTCCTAAACCGATCAGCCCCATGTTGACCCGGTTGCTCGGGGCATTGCTGCCCAGAACTGTTGAAGGAATGATTGTGGGGAAGGCACAGGCGGCAGCTGTTGCGCTGGTTGCCTTGAGGAATTGGCGACGTGTCGTAGGGTTAGATAGCTTCATGAGAGTAATCTGCCGACTATAGAAACAGGAAACAAGTCAGAAACGTCTTTCACTCGGCAAAAAATAATGGAAAACTCTGGAAAGATGAAATCCCGTGAATATTGTTCCTATCTGAGTTTTTGTAAAGTAAACCGATTTCGATCTGTGCGCGTTTTTCTGAGGAGGCGAGTTCATCTGAACAGTTTCATTCCCGGGGGAGTTTTTTCTGCGGCGATCCTTTCGGATGGATGCCCGCAGATAAGGGCGTTCGCCATGGTGGTCCGGGTCGGATTGATTGTCGGGGGAATGTTGCTGGTGCCTCAAATCTGTCCAGCCCAGGATTCCGATGTTTCCGGTCACTACCTTGCCCATTTTTCAAAAAGAGTCCTTACCCATCATTATTATTGCGATGGGATTAATGCCGGGGACATCAATCAGGATGGCCATCAGGATATCGTGGCCGGTCCTTTTTGGTATGAAGGTCCGAGTTTTTTAATGGCGCATGAGTTTTATCCGGCCGCTGTGATCCCCACCGAACCCAGTCCCAGCAACAGTATGTTTTCCTTTGTCTACGATTTCAATGGGGACGGCTATCCGGATATCCTGGTTCTGGGAAGGGTTCACAAACACTCCGCCTACTGGTACGAGAATCCAGGTCGGGGATCTGGCTTCTGGAACCGGCATTTTGTTTTTGAACGGATCCGTGGCGAGTCGCCTCCCTTCCAGGATGTCGATGGGGACGGGATGCCTGAACTTGCTTCTCACTGGGATGGCCAATGGGGATTCATTCGTCCTGACCGGACCCACCCAAAGAAACCCTGGTCATTTACGCCGGTAACTGAGAAAGGGGATTACAACCAATTTTATCACGGGACGGGAATTGGAGATGTCAATGGAGACGGGAGACGGGATTTGATTCTCAATGATGGGTGGTGGGAGCAACCTTCGAAGGATTCACCGGGAAGCCTCTGGCAATCGCATCCCTTTCGGTTCGGAGAAGAAAGGGGGGGGGCGCAGATGTTCGCCTATGATGTCGATGACGACGGCGACAATGACATCATCACAAGCCTGAATGCTCACGGATGGGGTTTGGCTTGGTTTGAGCAACAGAGGATTTCAGGGCAGATCATTTTCAAAAAGCACCTTATCATGGGAGATCGTTCGGAAGAGGAGAAATTCGGAGTCGCCTTCTCCCAGCCGCATGCCTTGGATCTGGTGGATCTGAATGGAGATGGGCTAAAGGACATTCTAACGGGAAAACGCATGTGGGCCCATGGTCCGACAGGAGATGTCGAGCCCAATGCTTCTCCAGTAGTTTACTGGTTTGAATTAAAACGATCAGCGGACGGTAGCATTCGCTTCCTGCCGCATCGTACTGATGATCGTTCAGGAGTCGGTGTCCAAATCATCGGCCGTGATGTCACCGGTGACGGTCGAAAAGATATTCTCACGGTATCAAAGCTCGGTACGTTTCTTTTCACCAATCAGGGTGAACCGGAGTAATTGGAAAATGTAAGTATGATTTCCGCAGGTGTTTTAACACCGTCATTCCTGAAGCTGGCCGCGCCGAGGCCGGACTATGGAAGAAATGTATGCCGATTTCAATGATCCGGGGTCGACGCCCCCAGCTTCAGGGGCACCTGATTCTGTGAAGGCCGCGGTGCGCTGAGACAGCG
>DUCD01000355.1:12422-16343 GCA_012959985.1 Verrucomicrobiales bacterium
ACACCGTCATTCCTGAAGCTGGCCGCGCCGAGGCCGGACTATGGAAGAAATGTATGCCGATTTCAATGATCCGGGGTCGACGCCCCCAGCTTCAGGGGAACCTGATTCTGTGAAGGCCGCGGTGCGCTGAGACAGCGAGCCCCACTGCCATTAGGTTAAGGATTTTCCGCAGGTGTTTTAACACCGTCATCCCTGAAGCTGGCCGCGCCGAGGCCGGACTATGGAAGAAATGTATGCCGATTTCAATGATCCGGGGTCGACGCCCCCAGCTTCAGGGGAACCTGATTCCTTAACCTAATGGCAGTGCAGTGAGCCCTACCTTATTGGATCGGATCAGCTTTTTCGTTCCACTCTTCTCTGCAGGCGGGCTTTTTCGATGATCCTCAGTTTGTGGGTGCCTTTCGCGATCCGTTCTGAAGAATCCCATGCTTCCAGCTGAAATGAGACGACGGGGCCATCTATAAAAATGATGCGTGCCCGGCAGGTAACTTCCATTCCCAACGGTGTCGGAGCCAAGTGTTCGATATCAAGATGAGTCCCCACTGTGCTTTCTTTTTGTTCAAGGAATGGAAGCACAGCACCTCTTGCGGTGTGCTCAAGTTGCCAGATCAGCCAGGGAGTGCTCAGGACGGCAGGCATGCTTTCATCGGCAAAGTCGATTCCATGCTCAGGTTTAACGGTGAATGTCAAGTGGTGCTCCGTTCCCGTCTTCAAGGGTTTTTTCATTGTTTCATAGGTGCTGATATTCCCTCACGGGTATCAGATTCTTTCCATTCTGAAAAGGGTTGTTTTGTTTTTATCAAAAGTACAAGCCAATCAGTAATAGAGTGAAACTGTATAGAACGACACCGACTGTCAACAGGGTAGCCAGGTTGAGCAGTCTACGTGCCGTTTCGCCTCGGCCCCTGGCAATGGTTTGTGTCAGGATGCAGACAAAGGCTACCAAACCGAATTTATAAACCACCATCCCCTGGACATCCCAGAGTTCAATCAATCTGAAGGCGATCGGGTTCGATTCGGTGAAATAATCCTGCTTAAGCAAGGTGTGAGTCATGAAGACATCCAGTGCACTGACAAGGATGTAGAGGCAGGTTTCATGCTCTAGTGGAAGGTGTTTTCCAAGTTTTCGTTTCATTTAATAATGGGCCGCTTCAACATTCTGTTCTTTACTGGTGAGTATTGGAAATACTTTTTGAGAAGAATTGAGGATGATAGCTGCCGATGCTGACGAGTTGCTGGTATCGACGATCGGTGCCACGGTATGACCTACCTGTGGGAGCCACGAATCTCGGACTTCGCAATGAAGCCAGCACCCGTTGGTGGAATGAAATCATCGGCTTCGACAATATCCGAATCACTTCAGGTGAAGCGGAGAAACGGATCGATCCTCAGATCGGTTTAAGCGTTGCCGGTGATAACATCGCGATTGCTTTTCAGGGTGTGCTCCAGGCTTCGGATGAGATGAATGGCACCTACACCGATATTTCCGGTGTTGAGGAAAATGGTAGTGTGGAGGTGACTCCCGATGGAGTTCGTCGTTTCTATCGAGGACGGCAGTAACGTATCTTTAAAGAATTAATCGGGGCAGGGAATCTATTATCTCCGCCCTTTTTTCCATTCAGTCCGATTGTTTAGGTTGAATTTCATTTGAATTCTCGGATCCTTTAGGATTCAATTCAACTCAGATGAAATCCTTTTGTTTAAACTATTTCGGAACACGAAATCTCGCTTTTCTCATGGGAGGCGTTTTCATGATGCTGACAGGTTTTGTTTCCGGTGATTGGCCGCAGTTCCGGGGGGCCACCGGCCAAGGAATTGCTGAAGCCCGGGATCTGCCGCTTCATTGGAGTGAAACCAAGAACGTTCGCTGGAAAACTCCCATTCGTGGGCGTGCCTGGTCTTCTCCGGTCGTCGGCGACGGCAGGATCTGGTTGACGACCGCCACTGAAGACGGAAAAGAACTTTCGGTTGTTTGTCTGGATCAGGAATCCGGTGAAATCCTGATTGAGCGAAAACTGTTCGATGTCGAAGATCCCCAGTTTGCCCATCGTTTCAATACCTATGCTTCTCCAACACCCGTTCTGGAGGGCAATAGGGTTTATCTGACTTTCGGTTCTCCCGGTATTGCCTGCATTGATGCTGAAACTGCGAAGGTGATTTGGCAGCGGCGCGACTTTGTCTGTAACCATTTCAGAGGAGCTGGAGCTTCCCCGATCCTCTATAAGGACTTATTGATTCTGCCATTCGATGGCAGTGATTTTCAATTTATTGTCGGGTTGGACAAACAGACCGGAAAGACAATTTGGAATACCAAGAGATCGGTTGATTATCAGGATCTGGATCCGAAGGGGAATCCCAAGGAAGACGGTGATTGGAGAAAAGCCTATTCGACTCCGATTATCAGCAACTTGAGTGGAAGGGATTTATTGATCAGTCTCGGTTCAAAGGCTGTCTATGCTTACGAACCCGAGACAGGAAAGGAGATCTGGCAAATGGTTGATCGCAAAGCGCACTCTGGAAGTGTCATGCCGTTCTATGGGGGGGGGCGACTTTACTATTGCACCGGTTTTCCCAAGGGCAAACTGAATGCCGTCAAGCCGGGAGGCAGTGGTGAAATTACTGCCACACATCTCCTTTGGTCGGTCCGAAGGAACATTCCCAATAAACCCTCTCCTCTATTTCATGAGGGGTTGATTTTCATGATTGATGACGGTGGAATTGCCAGTTGTCTTGATGCTGAAACGGGTGAGGAAATCTGGCGGGAACGAGTGGGAGGCAATTATTCCGCCTCTCCGCTATTGGTCGGGGATCGCGTCTACTTTTTCAGTGAAGAAGGTAAAACTGCCGTGGTAAAGGCCGGGCGGGAGTTTGTTGTCATCGCCGAAAATCAGCTTGATGACGGATTCATGGCCTCACCTGCCGTCGTTGAAAATGCTCTTTTTCTCCGAACTAAAAAGGCTCTGTACCGGATTCAGAACTGATTCCTGCCTGCCGCAGATTCTATTCAAGGTCTGTATTTCATTCCTGAAAACAAATCAGATACCGCTTTACTGTGTCAAACTGAACTGTGACAGGATTCTGTTAATGGGTCATACTGTCGCTTTTATGGGGTCGATTCAAATTTCCCTGAAAATAGAATTATATGTAACATACTTATAATTAGGGGTATATGTAAAAATGTATAGAGTGGCATTTATCATGCTCAATTCGTCGAATTATGAATGATCGGGCATCCCACCCGTGTTCTGATGAAATTTGCTGAAGTTCAGGGCATATTAACGGGATGGTTCTACGTCCGGCTAAAATAAAGAATAACCAGGTAGAAAATATATGGCATTGAAAGTCAAACCTCTTGGTGATCGGCTTCTGACCGAGGCTGCTGAAGAGAAGGAAACAAAAAAGGGAGGCATCATCATTCCTGATTCGGCTAAAGAAAAACCGATTGAAAGTGTTGTGGTAGCTTTAGGAACAGGAAAGACGGATGACAACGGAAAGAAAATCCCTTTTGAAGTGAAAGTTGGGGATCGAATTCTGACCAGCACCTATGCAGGAACTGAAGTGAAGATCGACGGCAAGGAATATAAAATCCTGAATGCCGATGAAGTTCTTGCGATCGTTAAGTAAGCCTTTTAACAAACGAAAATTTATTTAAAAACATAATTAATATGTCAGCAAAACAATTGAAATTTGATGAGTCGGCCCGCCACGCATTGCTGCGGGGTGTTAGCAAACTAACCCGAGCCGTCGTCGCAACACTGGGTCCCAAGGGCCGGAATGTTGTGATTGATAAGAAATTCGGTTCTCCGACCGTAACCAAGGATGGAGTTACTGTTGCCAAGGAAATCGAGCTGGAAGATCCCTACGAAAACATGGGCGCACAGATGGTTCGGGAAGTGGCGAGCAAAACCAGTGATGCTGCCG